>JAICHC010000113.1 GCA_025922795.1 Candidatus Binatia bacterium
GGACAGCGGTTGATGTTGTGAAGATTTTTCATGCTTACTTTGCACCTACCCAATTAGTGCGGCTATTTCGGCCTGGGAAACCGCCGGTAGAGCCTCACGATCCACCAGATCAGCGCCACGGCGAAGCCGATCAGGATCGAGCTAAAGATCCGCACCGGCAAGCTCGGCGGCCGCGTGTGGTTGGCCAGCAGAATCGTGTAATGCATGCCGAGCATCATCATCACGATCAGATAACCGAGCCGATTGCCGTGAGCGGAAAGATAACGCAGCGACTCGTCGCGGCGCTTCGGCGCGAGCCAATAATCACGGTTGGGCACGTTCGTCCACTGCGGAAACTTAGCCGGCAATGTGCCCACCACAAAACTGATGAACCCCGTCATGCCGATCGTAAAAGACAGCATGAATATTAAATAGCCGTTGCGACTCATCCAGCCGTCGGCCTGATTACCCGTGCCGAAATGGACCGCCACTGGGTCGGGAAGATACTGCCCTGTGTAGACGATGAACGCCCCTGCAAAAGCGATCAGACAAATCAGCACGGCCGACCGGCCTGCAACGCTGTTTCCCTCGGGCAGAGTCTTCGACACCGCGCTCATCGGTTTCGCTTCTGCAGGATTCCTTCCAGATGGGCTCGCCTGGCTTCTTGGCGCCGCTCCCGCTTCTTGCGCCGACACGCCCGGCATCGGATGGCGCTGGAATACATGAAACCTTTGGCCACCTCGTACCACCACTTTTGCTGGCTTCCCGTCCAAACTTCCTCTTTGCCGCAATCGACGCAGCGAAACGGCATATCGACGTAAAATCCACGGGTGACGAAATCGGCAACGCCGTAGCTGTTGTTCGGCGCCAACAGCGCTTCGTTGACCGGGATTAGCCGATCGGGCGAGCGCCTCGGCTGCGATCTGTTCGCCAACGAATCACGCTCCTTCATATGCTGCCGGCGTTTACGTTTGATTTCTGCGCGCCGCTGCTTGCCGCTTTTCATCGCCGGGTAGAATTTGTAAACGGTAAAGTTATTGGGTTTTGCAGTTCCGGCACTCGATCGAAACCGTTTTGGTATCGGTGCCGCGCCGGTAGGAGTATGTGGTTTTGCCCGGACCGATCTTGAAAATAGCTTGGCGCAAATCGTCCTCACTGGCGATCTGCTTGCCGGCGATCGCGAGCACGACGTCGCCGACGTGCAGGCCCGCCTGTGCCACCGGCCGTCCGCTTTCAACCTCCATAACCACAGCACCGGGAGGTAACGCGCCCAGAGTGGAAGTACTTTGCTCTTGAGTGATGTACGCTAACCGGACGCCGAGATCGGGCACGTGAAACCCTCTTGCCAGCGATGTGGCCGGCATGGCACCGCCGAATACCCCGGATAAGTCTCTGATGCTTTTCTCGAAATCGGAAATGCTCCGCTCGGCAGGTATTGTCGGAGCGGGCGAAATAGGCTCGGGCGATGGCTCTGCCCGGTTATCGGGTTCAGGTTGACGCGTCTTCAGGACATAGCCGACGGCGAGTACGGCGACAAACGCCGTGGCTAGTCCACCTTGAACCAAGCGAGACTTAAACAACTTCGCGACAGATTCTCTGGTTGTTCGGTTCGGCGCCAGGGTCACCTTGGCAAACGACGAGGGCGTCCGCACTGAAGTCGCCTGTCCAAGCAATTCCGTGACGCGCTCCACGAGCTTGTCGAATTCCTGATTGGCGGCGTTCGGCTGCCAATCGATCAGATTCGCGCCGTTCAACAAGCGAAACGCCAGCGGTGCGTGGACCGGCTCGATAAAAACCGGCACGAGAATCTCACGCCGCTTGCCCTCGGAGGCTTCGTTACGGACCCACTCCGACGCGACGGAAATGGCCGACCAGAGCACGATGACACATTTGGCTTTGGCAAGAGCCTCCTCGATCACGGTGTCGAAGGATTTGCCGAGCGGAATTTTCCTGTCCCACCATACCGACCAGCCGCGCGCATCAAATGCTTCTGCGAGCGCTTGCGCCCGCTCGCGGTCCTCCGAAGCATAACTGATAAAAATATCGGACATGTCACGAAATCGGCAGTGCTGACGCGGTCATTTTATTACAACGAGTAGGACAGTGGCCAGGAAAAACACTGGAATCACTTATGGGCCGGCGATTTGTCGCAGCCACAGCTAGCGATCAGCACGGCATTGGGAGGGATCAAGCGAGCTCGTTGGACGGTGTCCATCGGACCGCGATGGGCGCGCTTGATCGAGATCGCTTCTAAACGCCCGGCACTTTGTTGGCTCTTTTCGTTCATGGCTTGAGTATTAGACGCAAATCATTGATAGCCTTCTCTAACCGGCGTCCTCTTCACAAACTCTCACGGCTTGGGATGAACCGGATCGATCCAGAATATCGCTTCCGGGTTTTCGGCGGCCGGTATGTCCAGATTGGCGACAATGGGTTCTTGGTCGCTGCGTACCACCACGCACGTGAGCGGCTCGGTCGGATTGGCGTTGATTCCTGATGGGGAACGAATGGCGGAACAAAAATAAAATCTCCCGGGCCAGCCTCGGCGATAAACTCCAGTTCCTCGCCCCAGCGCATGCGCGCCTTGCCGCTGGTCACATAAATGATGCTTTCCAATTGCCCATGATGATGGGGCGCCGTTTTGGCGCCCGGATGAATGTGAACCGTGCCCGCCCAAAGTTTGTTCGCTCCAGCCATCGCTCGATTGATTGCCGCCGCCCGCGTCATGCCGGGTGTTTGCGGCGTATTGAGGTCGAGTTGTCGGCTCGAAACAATTTTGACTCCGTGATTTCGCCAATCTCTGACCATAAAGATTCCCCGCGCTACGATCGGTTGGATTTAACTCACCACGTAACGATCGATATCCTTGCTGAATTCGAGACCCAGCCCCGGTTTCGTCGGCACGACGAGTTCACCGTTCACCGGCACGGGGACCTCTTCGAACAACTTGAAGGACCATGGCATGTACTCGACGGTAAGGCCGTTGGGAACCGCCGACACCAGATGCACATGAATCTCCGGTAACAAATGACTCACCACGGGAAGATTGAATGCCTCCGCCATGGCAGCGACTTTCATCCAATTGCTAATGCCGCCGACGCGAATCAAATCGATCATGACGATGTCCACCGAATGGGCTTCGATCATGTGACGAAACGGCGTGACGCCGTACAAACATTCGCCGCCCGCCACCGGCGTGATCAGCGCATCGGCAACCCGCGCAAGGCCGCTGTAGTCGTCATGAACGGTAACGTCTTCCAGCCAATAGAAGTGGAGGTCCTCGACGCGTTTGCCGATATCGATCGCCTGGTGCACGGACCAGCGCTGGTTGATATCGCACATCAGATCAATGTCCGGTCCGACGGCTTCACGGATACGCCGTGCGTGCTCGAGCTCGCGCTCCGGCGTCGTCTCCCCCGGCAGCGCCAGCTGGGTTTTCATCTGTTTGAAGCCCTTTTCAACCAGGGTCCGCGCTGCCTTGACGAGATGATCCAGCGGGTAAGCGCGCACCAGCGCGCCGCTGGCGTACGCCGTCACACGCTCGCGCGAACCCCCGAGCATGGCGCCGAGCGACTGGCCGAGATACTTGCCCTTGATGTCCCAAAGCGCCATGTCGATACCGGCGATCGCCAAAGTTAAGATTCCGCCCGGGCCACAGCTGGCTGCCGTGGTTCGGAGCTTTTGCACGAGCGCATCGACGCGCAGCGGGTCGTCGCCGAGGATGAGCTCGCCGAGTTGATCGATCGCATGCTTTAACGCCCCGCTGAGCGGACCGCCGAAGAAGCTCACACCGATGCCTTGAATACCGGCTTCGGTGTCGACTCGGATAATGACGAACTGATTGTGCGAACGAAAATACGGCGGCCCACCCGCCAAGGGCTCCTCGACCGGCACACGCACCAACTGGGATCGAATAGTCTTGATTTTCATGGTCATCCGGGGCATCGAGGCGTTCGATTTCTCCTCCGTGCCTAAGCTTGATCTTAACGCGCGACGGCTGGCACTAACGGCCGGACGCAAATTCGCCCGGCACATCTCAAGCAGAGCGGCCAGGCGCAACGATAGATTAATTTACGGCCAAATTCCATGTGCAGGGTATTCGAACTTTTTGTGCTTTGACCCTCAACGGGTCGTGAGAATATTGCTAAGATCACATCGGACACTTCGAATTTTATGTTCCTCATGCGACGCGAAGAACGGCGCGCTTACTTGCGCCGGCTGCGGCCTTATCTGATCGCAAGTCTGATGCTGTTCGCGTTGGGCATCATCGCCGGTTTGGTGGCTGTCTATCGAATTCCTTCGATCGCCGATCATTTCCAAGATACGCTTGCCAAATTCGTGAGGATATTTGCCGGCATGCCGCCGCTCAAGCTTGCCGGCGCAATCTTCCTGAACAACGCGTTTAAGACTCTCTGCGCGATCATATTAGGATTGTTTCTCGGCATCGTCCCGATGATTTTTTTGTTGGCGAATGGCGTCGCTCTCGGCGTTGCCCTGTCGATCTCGACTCAAGCACGCGGGCTCTGGCTGTCGGTGATGGCTATTTTGCCACACGGAATATTCGAACTGCCTGCCGTGTTTCTGGGTACGAGTATCGGGTTGCTGATCGGCGCTCAGACGGCGCAACGCCTCGCCGGTCGCGCTGAAACCTCGATCGGTGCCGAGGTGCTTCAGGGAGTCAAGTATTTCTGCTCGGTGATCGTGCCTTTGCTACTGCTTGCCGCGTTCGTCGAAGCTTTTCTTACGGCCGCTCTGGTTTCGCCGCGGAATTAAGCCGCTGCAGCGACCGCACCGAATTGCTATTGCCGCGTTTGTTGTTATCGCATGGCAACCTTAAATGTCGGATAGCGACCGAGCAGGCCCGTAAAACGACGCAGCTCTGGAGTCGAGTATTTCTGCATCTGATGCAGATTGCCCCACACCGGCGCGGGCCAGCAGGGATCGTCGGCTCTCCGACCGACGACGTGCAGGTGGAGCTGGGGCACCACATTGCCGATACGGGCAAAGTTTATCTTAGGATACCCGAGCGTTCCTTTGATGAAGTCGGACACAAATGCCGCCTCGTTCACGGCGCTATTACGCAGGTCCTCCGGTAAGTCGAGAAGATCCGCAGCGTCAGTTTCCGGTACCAAGATAAACCACGGAAGAACCGCGTTCTTATGCAGCAAAAGATGACAGAGTTGGAATCTGCCCAGGGTGTGGGGTCGATGCGTAAGCGATCATGGATTTCGAATCGAGCCATTATGCTAAATCATTTAATGTCACTCGCGCAGCGAAAGCCGCTGCTGTCGTGATCGGGGCTCGAATACATACGTTTGGTGGTCGCAATGCGATCCGGCGGATCATACCATCCCCCGCCGCGTATTACTTTCGCCGTCCCCTTCTCTGGCCCTTTCGGGTTTCGCGCTTCGGCTCGAGGAAAGCTCTCTGAGTACCAATCTGCCACCCACTCGCTTACATTGCCGGAGAGATCGTGAAGGCCAAATGGGCTCGTGCCCCTGGAATGTCTGCCAACCTCGGTGACGCCATCCTTATAGACCGGCCTTTCGTAGGGCTTCCCGAATGTTGCATGCTCGGGGGTTGGCGCATCGCTGCCCCAGGGATATTGGCGCTCGTCAGAACCGCGTGCGGCCTTTTCCCACTCAGCCTCGCTTGGCAAACGCTTACCTGCCCACCGGCAGTAGCTGTCTGCGTCATGCCAATCGACGCCGACGACCGGTAGCTCAGCGCCGCTCCCCAGATCGACGCTATCCCATTCTTCCGGCAGGCTTAGATTGCCAGTCGCCTGCAAAAATTTCGCATAGCGGGATAACGTGACCTCGTATTTATCCATGTAAAATCCGTCGACGTAGATCTCTCGGCGCGGCGAGTTTCTATCATCGCCCATGACGAAACTGCCGGCCGCAACCAAGACCGCGGGCGCGCCGTCCTTACCGATCAATTCCCCTGTTTTTCGCGCATCAATTACGTAAAAGACCGCGGCGCAAAGCGTCGCGATGATGGCCGACGCGATCGCAAACTTTTTTATCCGTTTGCGCGTGAAATCGCCGGCGATCCGGTGAACTTCGGCGGCAACGCCCGCCGTCAAATTGCCGTCCGACCGGTAAAACGTAACAGCCTTGATAGACTCCGGAACGCGGGCCATATCGATTTCGCTAAGCACCACCGGGAAAAGTTTCAAGCCGTCCTTTTCCGCGATGGTCAATTCCGTCAGCGTATAGCTGTTGGCATCGACGGCGTTCGGACTGAGCAAAAAGACGAACAGGTGAGATTCTTGGATCGCTTTGCGTATGCGATTGTGATACTCCTCGCCCGCCGGAAGATCGGCGCGATCGAAGAATACCTTTTGACCTTGATCGCGGAGTGCCAGATAAATTAATTTGGCTTGTTCGCGATCTTCCGAGGCGTAACTCAGAAAAATGCGCATCGCTAACGAGCTTATTTCACAAAACGTTGTAACAGACCATCGGATCTATGACTGCACGACAACGACAAACGCCAGCTTAGCAATACGAAGAACGGCACCGGAGAGATCTCCGCGCAGCGGAATGCACCGACGAGCAGAGTTCATGCCTACTCAGCAGTCGGTTTCCTGACTTCCCGGAATGTCACGGTTCAACCAGCGTTCGATCCTCTTGACCGCGGCGAGCACGAACCACGCGAGCACCACGCTCACCAACGCCAGGCCAAACCGTCCGAGACCGATCGCCAACCCGATTCCCGCAGTCATCCAGATTCCGGCGGCGGTCGTCAAGCCTTCGATCTGACGCTTTTCTTCCAATTTGAGAATCGCGCCGGCACCCAGGAAACCGATACCCGTAATCAGTCCCTGGATGACACGCGACAGTGGGTCCGAGTTCATACCGAATTCCATCGCAGCGAGAACAAACAGCGCCGAACCCGAAGCCACGAGCATATGCGTTCTGACACCTGCCGCTTTACCCGAACGCTCCCGTTGCACGCCCACGACCGCTCCGAATAGCATAGCCAAGGTCAACCGAATTACGACTCGCCAAAAATCATCCTGTTCGTGAAAACCCGAAGCGATTTCTTCCAGAATAATATCGAACATCGGTCTACTCTGAGTTTAGCTGGTGGAGAACCGCCGGAGTAACGAGACGAAAGGGTTTTGATGATATTTCTCTCAAGACGGATATCTCGATTCACTTTTGCCGTTGCGGCAAGATCTCTTTTAATTGTTCGCGCGCTCTAAGAATCGCAGTTTCCGTGCTCGGCCAGTCGATGCATG
Source organism: Candidatus Binatia bacterium (assembly GCA_025922795.1). The sequence continues at coordinate 7,229 of JAICHC010000113.1, forward strand.
GATCGGTCACCGAGCACCCATATTTGAGCTTGGAAAGGTCCGCAGGAATGGGTTGGTTACCGCTTTCGATATTGCTTTCCAGCATCAGGCCGACGATGGATCGGTTGCCCTCTCGGATCTGGTGTACGCAATCGGACATGACCAGCACTTGCAAGTTGTGATCTTTGAACGAATTGGAATGAGAACAGTCGACCACGATATTCGCGGCGAACTGGGCTTTGCTCAACTCCTTTTCGATCATCGAGATGCTAACGGTGTCGTAGTTCGGGCGTTCACCGCCGCGCAGCACGATATGGCCATAGGCATTGCCGCGGGTGCGCACGATTGAAGATCGCCCTTCCCGATTGATGCCCAGAAAACTATGCGGCCGCGCCGCCGATTTTACCCCGTTGATCGCCACCTCGATATTGCCATCCGTGCCGTTCTTAAACCCTACCGGAGTCGACAAGCCGGAAGCCATTTCGCGGTGCGTCTGGGACTCGGAAGTGCGCGCCCCGA
>JAICHC010000114.1 GCA_025922795.1 Candidatus Binatia bacterium
GGCTGCGCGGCGGCTACACTTTTTTCAAAAAGGATATTGATTTGGATCGCAGCCTCGACATCAATCGCGGCCGAGGGGAAGGCAACGATCCGCATCATCAGTTCCTCGTCCAATCGATGATCAATTTACCGGCAAATCTGGAGTTCGATTCGGTCTTGCGTTACGTCGATAACCTCAACCAGCGCGGCCCGACCGTGCCGAGCTACGTCTCATTGGACTTGCGGCTGGGTTGGCGTCCGACCCCTGGCTGGGAATTCGCGATCGTCGGCCAAAATCTTTTGGATAACCAGCATCCAGAATTTGGCGCGGCGGCGACGCGACAAGAAATCCCGCGCAGCGTTTTCGGCAAGATCACGTGGAAGTTTGGGACGGGCTGGAATGGCGGGACAAAACCATAGCGTGGACGATGTATGCTGAGCCGTCTAACGCGCTACGAAAAAACTGAAAGCGTCCCCTCCTGCATTCTCCCCCGCACGCGGGGGAGGATGCAGGAGGGAGGTCGGCTCATACGTTACTGCGCCCTTTGCGCGATTTTTGTTACGGTGATCTTTGTTTTAGCTGCGCAGAGCCAGGGGCAAGTTTCGAAAGAGTATCAGTTAAAGGCTGTGTTGCTGTGGCGCCTAGCTCAGTTTACCCAGTGGCCGGGCAATGTTTTTGAAAGCGGCGATAGCCCCGTCGTGATCTGCGTGCTCGGAGCAAATCCGTTTGGCGACGCACTGGAAGCGGCCGTGCGCGGTGAGACGGCGCATGGGCGCAAGCTTACGGTGCAACTGCACCGCTCCGTCGACCAAATCAGAGGTTGCCATATTCTGTTCATGACCGGCGCCGGGCCGCGTCAGGCAAAGGAAATCGGCGCGGCGCTTGCCGGCAGGAGCGTTCTTACCGTCGCGGACGGCGATGGCTTGCCAAGCACTTACGATGCAATGATTCAATTTGTCATCGAGGAAAACAAAATCAAGCTCCGCATCAATGCCAAGGCTGCCGCTGCCGCGCGGCTCGTGCTCGATCCGCGGCTGCTGCGCTCGGCCGAGATTATCGGATAGTCGAATGGCGGAACGGCAAGCCTCGATCAAAAAGCGCGTTCGAGCGGTCATCCTGGCCGCCAGCGCGGTCGTCTTGCTGGTGACCGCCGCCGCCTTCGTGACCTATGAAGCGATCAACTTCCGAGCGCAACTCGCCCGAAGCCTTTCGACCCTGGCGACCGTGGTCGCAGACAACAGCGCCGCGCCCTTGGCCTTCAATAACGCGGCAGTCGCCGAGGAGATTTTGGGCGCGCTCAGAGCCGACCCGGATATCGTCGCTGCGGCATTGTACGATGACGCCGGGGCGCTTTTTGCGAAATATCCGCCTACGCTTCAAAACGAGCTTCTGCCCGCCCAGCCCCAAAAGGCAGGCTTTCAATTCAGGGACGGCGCCCTGGTGGTTTTTGAACCGGTGATGCAAGAGCAGAGGCCGATCGGCACGTTATACTTGCAGTCCTCTTTGCGAGGATTGTACGAACAGTTTTGGCTCTACGGTATTATTGTTATCGCAGTCCTTTTCGGCATGTTAGCCCTGGCGTTCGTTCTCTCCACACTGTTACAGAGGCGTATTTCCGATCCCGTCCTGGCACTAACCCAAGCCGCCCAAACCGTTACTCAACACGGGGACTACTCGGTGCGCGCGCCCAAGCTGACCGAGGATGAACTGGGAACCCTCACCGATGCTTTTAACCGGATGCTTTCCGAAACTCAGGAGAACCAGCAGCGCCTTGCCGAGCAGGCGCGGCTGCTGGATCTGAGCACCGATGCGATTGTCGTGCGAGACATGGATGACAAAATTATCTACTGGAACCGCGGTGCTGAGGAAATCTACGGCTGGACCAGGGCGGAGGCGCTGGGAAAAGCCAAACACGAGTTGCTGCAAACGGAATTCCCGGAGTCACAGGAGCAGATTTTGGTCAAGCTGTTGCGCGAGCATCGTTGGGCCGGCGACCTCGTCCAGACCCGCCGTGACGGCACTCGCATACACGTGAGCACCCGCTGGGTACTGGACCGCGACGCCGAGGGCGTTCCGGCGAGAGTGCTGATCACAGACAATGAGATCACCTTGCGCAAACAAGCGGAGGAGCTGATGAAATCGGAAGCCAAGCGGCTGGATGCGCTGGTGGAACAGCGCACCGCGAGGCTGCAAGATACCATCGGCGAATTAGAGGCGTTCTCTTACAGCGTTTCGCACGACATGCGCGCGCCGTTGCGCGCCATGCAGGGTTACGCTAAGGCTTTGTTGAGCGATTATGGCGCTCGGCTGGATGGCGAAGCCAAACATTACCTGGACAGAATCTTTCGAGCCGCGAACCGTTTAGATTTGCTGGTCCAGGACGTGCTCGCCTACAGCAGAGTGGCCAAAGGCGAAATCGACTTACGGCCGATTGACTTGGAGCGGCTGATACAGGATATCATCTCGGCTCATCCTGAGTTTCAGGCGCCGAAGGCCCGCATTCTTGTCGAGACACGGCTTCATCGGGTGCTAGGGCACGAGGCTTACTTGACTCAGTGCATCACCAATTTACTTGGCAACGCCGTCAAGTTTGTCGCGCCGGGCTTGGAACCCGAAGTCCGCATCCGTAGCGAGCGCGTGAATGGCCAAATACGAGTTACTTTCGCGGACAATGGCATCGGCATCGATCCGTCGCATCATGAGCGTATTTTCCAAATCTTTGGACAGGTTTATCCGGAAAAAAAGTATGGCGGCACCGGTATCGGTTTGGCCATCGTGCGCAAAGCCGTCCAGCGCATGAACGGCGAGGTCGGAGTGCAATCCGGGATGGACAAAGGCAGCCGCTTCTGGTTAATTCTCAACGAGGTCAAACATGACAACGACTAATCGAGCGTTACTTCTCGTCGAGGACAACGAGGACGATGTGTTTCTAATGAAGCGCGCACTCAAGAGCGCCCGCATTGTCAATCCGCTGTTGGTCGTCGAGGATGGTCAGGAAGCTCTTGATTACCTTGGCGGCGCCGGGAAATTCGCAGACCGCGATCAGTATCCGCTGCCCGCCGTCGTCTTTCTTGATCTCAAACTGCCGTTCATTTCAGGCCACGAGGTGCTGGCTTGGATTCGGCGTCAGAAACAGCTTGAATCTATGGTTGTCATCGTGCTCACTTCCTCCAACGAAGCCAGCGACCTGAGTCGTTGCTACGCGCTCGGCGCCAACTCATATCTCGTCAAACCGCCAACGCCGGAACAGCTTGACGATCTCGCCAAAGCCTTCAAGTGGTACTGGCTCGAATACAATCAGTTTGAGATCAATTGACGCGGGCGGTGTTCCGACTCCAGGGATTACAGTTTCTTCGCTTTTTTTCACAAAACCACTTGATCGGCCATTTTTTCTAGCTATTTAATAGTACGTTATCTTTGATGCGAGCATCGCTCGTATTTAAAGCCCGCTAAATTTGTAAATTCTGCTACGTATCGGTCTGTGCAGGAGAGTCGGGAACGCCTATGGCAGCGCCGAACAAGCATGAAGTTTTCCCTGGCAACAGCGAGATGGCGCGCCGGATGCGCGAGCTCGATTGGTCGATCACGCCCCTCGGGCCAATCCAGTCCTGGCCAGAAAGCCTGCTGCATTCCATCCGCCTGGTGCTCAATTCGCGCTACCCGATGTTTGTGTGGTGGGGACCCGAGCTGATCAACTTTTATAATGACGCCTACATTCCGATTCTCGGGGCGCGGCACCCGGCTCTGGGTAAGTCGGCGCCAGCCGTGTGGGCCGAAATCTGGGACATCTTGGGACCGCAGACCGAGATCGTCATGCGCAAGAGTCAGGCGACGTGGAATGAATCGATCCTGCTGGTGATGGAGCGGTACGGTTACACCGAGGAGACTTATTTTACTTTCTCCTACAGCCCAGTGACGGACGATCGCGGTCAGGTCGGCGGGGTGTTCTGCGCCTGTACAGAAGACACGAAGCGGATCCTCTCAGAGCGACGGGTGCGGACGCTGCGAGCGCTCGCCGAACGGACGCCGCAGGCTAAAACGGCAGAGGACGCGTGCGCGATTGCCGCTGCGGCGATGCGCGATAATCGTTACGACTTGCCTTTCGCATTTCTCTATCTTCTTGATGAAAACGTCGCGACGGCACGTCTGGCAGGCTCGACAACCACAGCCAACTTGGCTGATCCCGACGTGATCGAACTCGGCGAAGCGAACGGCGCCTGGCCACTCGGTCAAGTGGCCAACTCCGGCGAAAGCCAGATTGTGGATGATATTGATACGAGATTCGGCTCCGCCGTGAAGCTGCCCGATGGGATTTGGCCGGAGCCCGCGCGTCAGGCCGTCGTGTTGCCGATAGCCAAACCTGGGCAGAAACGTCCATCCGGGTTCCTGATAGCCGGCGTCAGCCCGCGTCTGCTGCTGGATGACGATTACCGAGGATTTCTGGAACTGACAGCCGGGCATATAGCGACGGCCATCGCGAGTGCTCGCGCCTACGAAGAAGAGCAAAAGAGGATTGAATCTCTTGCGCAAATCGACCGGGCGAAAACAGCGTTCTTCGGTAACGTTAGCCATGAGTTCCGCACGCCGCTGACCTTGATACTCGGTCCGACCGAAGAATTGCTTTCGGGTGCTCTGGGCGAGACCAACGAGGTACAACGCGCGCATTTAACAACCTTGCGGCACAATGCATTTCGTCTGCAGAAGCTGGTCAATACCTTGCTTGACTACGCGCGAGTCGAGGCCGGTCGCATCGAAGCGAGCTATGAACCCGTCGACATCGGTCTTCTCACTCGAGATCTCGCAAGCACTTTCTGCTCAGCCGTCCAACGGGCGGGACTTCTTTACATCGTCGACTGCCCTTCCGTCAACGAGCCGGCCTATGTCGATCGGGATATGTGGGAGAAAATCGTTCTCAACCTGCTTTCGAATGCTTTGAAATTTACATTCGAGGGTGCGATTGAAGTGTCGTTAAAGTCCAATGGTGAGCGCATTGCGCTCACCGTGCGCGACACCGGCGTCGGTATTCCCGATGAAGAGCTGCCAAATCTCTTCGAACGTTTCCACCGCGTGTACGCCACCCGCGCTCGCACCCAAGAGGGCTCAGGCATCGGTCTCGCGCTGGTCCAAGAGCTTGTCAAGTTGCACGGTGGCAGCTTGGAAGTGGAGAGCACTCTAGGATCAGGTACAAGCTTCACCATTTTTATTCCAAAGGGAACTGCGCATTTGCCCAAGAATCGGATCAGCGCGCCGCGCACTTTAAGCTCGACCGCCTTCGGCGCAACCCCGTTTGTCGAGGAGGCGCTCCGTTGGCTCCCGGAGAACGATCAAAGCGAAATGCTATCGCTGCCGGTCAGCGCCTCCACACTGACAGACGCGCCTCGGTTGGTTTCGGCGAGCTCAGAAAGAATCGTAGTTGTCGACGATAACCTGGAGATGCGCAATTACCTAAAACGTCTGTTGGAGACCTACTGGCAAGTCACAGCCGTGGAAAATGGAGCCAAGGCGCTGAACTTCGCTCGCGCGCATCGACCCGATCTCGTGCTCAGCGATGCCATGATGCCGGAGCTCGACGGGTTTGCGCTCTTGCGCAAGCTGCGTGAGGACAATGCGACAAGCGCGATTCCAGTGATCCTGCTTTCGGCTCGAGCCGGAGAGGAATCGTACATCGAAGGAATGAACGCAGGGGCCGACGATTACATTGTCAAGCCGTTTGGCGCTCGGGAGCTGGTTGCCCGGGTCAAAGCGCTTTTGGAAGTTACGCGGGTGCGGCGCGAGAGTGAACGGCGCGTGACCAACATTCTGGAGAGCATCACGGACGGCTTTCAAGTGATCGATAAGGACTGGCGCTTGACCTATATGAACTCGGAAGCCAATCGGGCGTTGGCGCAACATGGCAAAGATCCGGAGTGGGCGATCGGCAAACACTTCTGGGACGAGATATTTCCGGAAGCCGCCGAGAGTGAAATCGCGACAGCGCTTCGGCGCGCGATGACCGAGCGAGCGCAGCTCGCCGTTGAGACCTATTTTGCGCCTTGGAAACGGTGGTACTCGAATCGAATCTATCCGCTCCCCGAAGGGGGTGTGGCTAATTATTTTCAGGATATCACGGAGCGCAAACGGGCGGAGCAGTCGCTGGCGGCAGCGGTACGCCAGCAAGAAGCGCTGTATCAATTCTTGGAACAACGTTATCGCGCTCAATCACTGGAGGAACTATACGGCGCGGCGCTCGACGCCATCTTGTCGGTGTTGCGCTGTGATCGTGCTTCGATTTTGCTTCGCGATGGCTCAGGGATAATGCGCTTCGTCGCCTGGCGGCGATTGTCCGAGATTTACCGCAAAGCCGTGGAAGGCCATTCGCCTTGGAAACCGGGAGAACCTAATCCACAGCCTGTTTGTGTGCCGGATATCAGCGCGGCTAACGTTGATGAATCGCTGAAAGCGCTGGTGGCAATCGAAAGCATCGGCGCGCTCGCCTTTATTCCGTTGGTCCTGAACGGCAAGCTCGCTGGGAAGCTCATGACTTATTACGACGAGCCTCATGTTTTTAATGACGAAGAAGTCGAGCTTGGCTTGACCATTGCTAAACAACTCGCTCTGGGCATTGAGCACAGGCAGGCGGAAGTGGCCCTGCGCGAAAGCGAAGAGCGTTACCGTGCCGTCGTTGAAAGCCAGTCAGAGATGCTGTGCCGCTTTCGTTCGGACGGAACGATTCTGTTCGTCAACGGCGCCTACGCCCGCGCTCGCGGAACAACGCCCGACGCGCTGGTCGGCCGCAGCTTCTGGGAGTTCGTCCCTGGGGAGGATCAATCCGCCGTGCGGGCGATGCTCGACGGGTTGACCCCCGAAGCGCCGGAAATCTGCATTGAAAACCGCTTCGAGACGGCCGGCGGCGTGCGCTGGGTTCTCTGGAGCAATCGCGCGTTGAAATTCGACGTGGAGGGCCACTGGAGAGAGGCGCAGTCGGCGGGGATCGACATCAGCGAGCGAAAAGACGTGGAGGACGCAAAAGCTAGACTCGCGGCGATTGTCGAGTCATCGGACGATGCCATCATCAGCAAAGACCTAAATGGCATCATCACCAGTTGGAATAACGGAGCGGAACGAATCTTTGGCTATTCGGCGCAAGAGGCGATTGGGCAGTCAATCAGTATGCTCATACCTTTCGAGCGCCTCGATGAAGAGCCCGGCATCCTGGAGCGTATCCGCCGCGGAGGGAGCATTGAACATTACGAGACCGTCCGCCGGCGCAAAGACGGCACGTTGCTGGATATCTCTTTGACCGTTTCTCCCATCGTCGATGCTTCTGGTCGAATTGTCGGCGCATCGAAAGTCGCACGGGACGTCACCGAGCGTAAGAGAGCGGAAGAAAAGCTGCGTGAATCCGAAGAACGCTTTCGGGCCATGGCGAACAATTCGCCGAGCATGATCTGGGTGACCGATGCGGCGGGCAATACCCGGTTCTTGAACCGGACCTATCGGGGCTATTTCGGTATCGCCGGGGAAGCAATGGCGGCGTTCGACTGGACCGAGACGGTGCATCCCGACGACCGCGACTGCTACTTCGCCGCATTTGAAACGGCTTTGCGCAACCGGCAGATGCTCCAGGAGCGCGCCCGTCTGCGCCGGTATGACGGAGAATGGCGCTGGTTTGAGTGTCGCGGCAACCCAATTCTCGACAGTGCCGGCAGGATGACCGGCTATATCGGAAGTTCTCTGGA
>JAICHC010000115.1 GCA_025922795.1 Candidatus Binatia bacterium
AGCGTGCCCCATCCTCACAGGCAAGTGATTGAAATAGACTGTTGGAGTTTTGGGTTTGAATCCATTGCTCCAGCACTCCACTAAAATTTGTAGCGAGACCGTTAAGCGAGCACCCTTCGACGATGCGCAGGGCGTTTCGGCCTATGAGTTTTTTTGGCAACTGCTAGAAGTAGACGTGCAAGCTCAATAAGTATTCCTGCTGGTTGGCGCGTTGGTTGAAATCAAGGCGCAGCGCCAGATCTTTGCTCAGACTGAAGCGCTGCTGGGCGCTGAATCGCCATTCGGTTCCTTTGTCGCCGGCCGGAAAGCCGAGATAGGTCATTAGGGCCGAAATCTTCCAGCGATCAGTGATATCGGCGAGCGCACCGACGGACAGACCGCCGCCGATCCGATGGCTACGGTCGAAGGCCTTGCCGTACTCGGCCACGAACTCGGCGAAACCAAAATAGACTTCGCGCTTTACCCAATGGCTCTCCGCGGCCACCCCGATGCCGCCGTTCAACCGGCCGACGCGACAGAATCGGCAACCATCTCGTTGGATCGTATCGAAGCCGGTATCGATCTTCCATGAAGGTTTCAAAAAGAGAGGATCGGCCGGCGATAAAGAGGTCACGTTCAGCAACGTGAAACGATCGATGCGAGTATGGTTGTGGCGCGGATAGTAACGCAGGGCGATGGACAACGCCTCGATTTGCGCATCCGGTGTATAGCCGTATTCGGGATCAAGCAAATCGTGAAATGCCAGACGGAAGTTCGCCTCAGTGAAAAATTCGTTCTCACGCCATCCGATACCGACTCCCGTGCGCAAGATGTTGTGGCCCTGGTCCGGCGGGCCGCTGAAGGGACGAACTATCACCGGGGTCGCTGATCCCAAGATCTGACTTCGCGCCAGCAGCACGGTCTCGTTGCGTCGTTCGAACGGCGCCGGATCGCTCTCGGTCGCCGCTCTATAGAGCAGATAGTCTGAAGCGACGTCCAGTACGGCGGCTTTGCGGGCAGGGATTAAGCGGGTGAATGAGTCTGACTGCACGACATTCGGGTCGTCGACGATTTGTTGGAGCCAATCTCGCTCATCCGCGCTGAGCCCTTCGCGTCCGCGCAGGACTTTGGTGCGGCGCGACGGCCGGAAAACCGCCTCTTGAACGAGATTGGGGGTCTCGGCGATCGCTCGGACCGCGTCGGATGGAAACGTGTAGAACCGGAATCGGTCCGCAAGCTGGAGGTTCGCGTCGGCAACATCGAGCAGGGCGAGGATGTGGTAGGCGCAGTTCTCCTTAAAGAAGAAATAATCGAAGGAAGCATTACCCATCTCCCACGCGTGTAGGAGAACGCGGTGAAGTTGCTCCCCAGTGAAGTTCAGCCGGTACTCCCAAATATCGCGGTTTTCAAAATCGCCGTATTCTTTCGCTTTGAGGTAGTAGGGCATCGTCGAAAAATAGCCGGTGTAGCCGCCGAATACGCCGAGATACACGTATTCCACGCCGGTGTCAGGCGGAAGTTCGGCGGCGTAATTGATGGTGTAGGCCAAAATCCTGGTCGCCTCGGTTTGGCCCTTTTGATCGACGCGTAACAGCAGATGTCCGAAAGTCGAAGCTGGGTTGTTCAAAAAGGCCGACGGAAAGATCAAGCTGAGAGAGTCGGGATTGAGCTCTTTGTACCAGGAGTGAAAGCGTTCGCACGGTTCGGGTGGCAGGCGGGTTTCGTCGATAGCGAGAGCAGCCTTAAGCCACTCGTAGCGGGCCACGAATGCGCAACGCGCGGGCTGGCGCGACCGGCCGACCGGCTCCGCAGAGAAGAATCCGGCTAAGGTCGCGTCGAGCTCAGCTTTTGCATCGGTCTTCCCCTCGCGGGAAAGAAAGAAGCCCGGCTCGTCGATTTCACTTTCGTAACCGCCGATCCAGTTGGGCCGGTAATGGAGCAGCAGTCGCCAGTAGCGCTGCTCGTGGAGTGAGGCGACATGAGCTCGCCGCAGGAGGTCTTGAAGATAACTTTGCGAAGAATCTTGCCCAAAGCTGACGCTGGCGTTCAGGAAGACAAGACCAAAAACCAGCGCAACAAAAAAGTACAAAGGAAAGAAGACGGCTCCGGTCGTGTGACCGGAGCCGCACGGAGTTTACTTTACGACTAGTTTTGCGAGGGTCGGATGGGACGTCATCCCGCTATCGAGGGACGCGAGCATCGCCGCGGGAGTATTCTTGCCTGATTGAATCATGCCGCGATACTGGGTTTGCGCTAGACTATAAAAGTCGGCGCGATTTTCCTGCGGAATATTTAACAGCTCGGCGAAAGACGCCAGGTGTTCACCGCCTCCGCGCGCCATATCCTGCGATAGGTTGTCGAAATTGGCCGACGCGAAAACCGTTACCTTGTGTTCGGACAGGAGGGTGCCGTTGTTCGTGCATCCCGAAGTTCCCGAACTGATACCGAAAGTTTGGTTGCCGAAAGTTCCGTTGGTGGTCGCTGCCATGACCTGAACGCCAATACTCTTCTGATTGTTGGCGCCCGCCCACAATTCCTTTCCCAGACCGCAGCCGGGGCCGGTGTCGGTATTACTCTGGGCCATCACCGGCGATGCACAAAGTGGCGCGAGAAAAACGCCTAGCCATAAATATTTTTTTCCCCTCATTACGTTCTCCTCCTTTTGTTTTTGACCGCGTGCAGGATGCGATCTGCGAGCTACTCTAGTCGATGCTTCGATAGGATGTCAAGAAAATGATGCCGAGTGGTCCTAAATCCCCATATTATCTTCCGGCTTACGCTTCGGTTCTTTGATACGCGGGATGCCGCGCCAGTCCCCGGCCATCCAGAATTCCGTCAAGCTGCCGAAAACGCCGAGCGGAATGGCGAGCGCCATGATGAAATACCAAAGGCTGTCGGTATAGCCGCCCAGGATCGACATCAGCGTAGCGACTATTTTCCCGGTGCCGCCGCCAAAAATCGCACCCATCAAAAGCCGGGTGTTGCGTTGTACGCCGTACTGGGTTGCGTAAATGCCCCAAAGAACGCCGACGAAAAAAGCCAAAAACGGCGCTAAAAAAACCGCGAAGATCGCGCCGGCTTCACCGCCGCGTAAAGACATCTGCTCCAACTTTTCTTTTTCCGTGAGACGGCCGACGCGGGCGTCGCCGCGGATCACGCGAAAGAGATAATGAACGGCTCCGTGAACGCCAAGATCGGGGCGCAAACCATCCCAGTAAAGCGCCACCTGGGCGAGCAGTTTTTCGCTTGCTGCCGGCTCCGGAAGCACGGGCCGCAGTTGTGCGCCCGAGTGAATCGTTACCTGCCGTTCGAGGCGCGCGACCAACAGCAGCACGGTTCTCTGCCGCTCGGCGTCGCTGAGAGGCAATCTCTCGAATGCGCGCCGTGCCACGCCGTCGATGGTTTCACCGCCGAGATCTTTAAGGGTCAGTACGATGACGCTGTTCGCCGTTTCGGTATGAAAGCGGCGCAGGCGTTGTTCCAAATCATCGTAGCTGGCGGCTGGAAACATACCGGCAAAATCATTGATGCCGGTCTTGAGCGGCGGCAACTCCACCGCCGATGCGGCTGAGCCGAAGAGCAAGCTGAAAAGTAATAAAGAGATGAAAAACTTCATTCCCAGCGGATCGACTGCCTGGCGCGGTCTTCAAGGTTGGCCAATTCAACTCTGGTCAATGGAAAACCGAATTGCTCGTTACGCATGCGCAAGCGCTGGCTCGAAATATCGGCGATGATGTTTGCGGCGCGCCGGAACGCCGCCGGATCGCGTATGAAATTTTGCAGCGAGCGTGCGCCGCTGTCCTTGTGCCCGATCTCATCACGCAGGATCGCCTGAAAAACCCGGGCGATCTTTCCTTCAAAACCCCGCTTGTTCAGACGGCTGCAGATTTGATAGAGGGCCCCGCCGCCGCCTTCGGTCAGGGTGATCGCGGCGCGCTCCAGTTCTTCATCGCTTCGGATGATTTCTTTCGAGGTGATTTTCTGCGAGCCGTGCAACAGAGCCGCATAGCTCCTGGAATACTTGGCCCGCACCTTGGCGAGCCGGCGGTCTTGCGGCAGCCAGGTGAGGTCGCGCGGCGTGATCTTCTTGCCGGTGATGTCTTCCAGCAAATCCATGACCAACTGCGCGTGCTTGGTTTCATCCGCCAGTTTTTCGGTGAGCTCGGCGTAATCGCGGCGTGCGACGCTTCGGCCGACGTGCGGATATAGAGCGGCCAGGGCATCGATAATCGGCTTGATCGCCGAGTACTCCTTGAATCCCTGGGCTTTGAGCCAGCGCAGATGCTCTCGTTTGTGTCGACGTTTTTTAAAAAAGGCGCGCACAACCGCCGCCTCGGAGACGCGATACGCGGACGCCAATCGATTAAGATCCATGTTCGGGTTGGGCATAGATTCGAATCGCTGCGGCTTCGCCGAGTCTTCGGCTCGGCTCAGGAGGACGACGGTACGGGAATGATGTCGCCGCAGTTTTTGCACGTGCGCAGTTTCTCGTCACTGGAGAACTTCTGATAGACCTTTCCTACCGGATCGGCACGGTAATCACCGACCTCGGCGGAAGTTTCATAAACTTTCTCGCCGCACTTTCTGCAGAACCATTTGAAATAATCGATTTCACCCGGCCGGCGCTTGCGCTCAAAGACGATGAACCAGGAATCCGGCTCGAGTCGAGGCGAGTGCGGCACGCCGGCGGGACACAGCAGAATTTGGCCGGCTTTTATGTCGCTCGTTTGTTCTTGGCCGTCGGCGGTTCGATAGACCAGGTGCTGTACTCCGGTCAGTTGCAAGGTCACTTCGTCGGCCGGATCGATATGAAAGTCCCAGCGTTCTTTGCGCCCGCTGCTCAAGAACGCGATAGAGTCCGAATCCTGCCACAACACGCGCCGGCCTTTGTCTTCGGCTTTCACATCTTCGACGATTTTGTTTAGATCGATCGCTATGAGCTGTTTCATAGGGGGACTATAGCGCCAACAAAAGCCCAGGGGCAATAGAGACTTGGTCGCCTTGACGCTGAAAGAGACGGAGTGATAAGTCTTGTAAGCAATCACGCAATCATGGAGGTGTTTCATGGCTGAGAGAGTTTGGGACCGGTTTCTGACCGAGCAGGATAAGGCTACTTTGGTCGGCAAAGCGGAACGGCGTATTGGTTTTGGGGAGCGGCCGGCGTTGTTGCTGATTGATCTTTATCGCTGGGTGTTTGGCGATAAGCCGGAGCCGGTCACTGAGGCAATTAAAACATGGCCGGGGAGTTGCGGATTAGCGGGTTGGAACTCTATTCCGCATATTCAAAAGCTGCTGGCCAAGGCGCGCGAAGTGGGGATTCCTATCATTCATGTTACTGGCATGGACGGGGTAGCGGTCGAACCTTGGGCTTTCCGGCGCGATACAAAAAAGCGCGCGACCATGAGCACCGAAGAGCTTGATCGCTTTCGGCGCCGTTACGACATCGTCGATCAAGTAAAACCAATCCCCGGTGAAACCGTCTTCAAGAAAGTCTCGCCCAGCGCCTTTTGGGGCACGCCTTTGGTCGGGCACCTCAACTTTCTCGGCGTCGATACGATCATCGCTTGCGGCGAGAGCACGAGCGGCTGCGTGCGCGCCAGCGTGGTCGACGGCACAACCAACCGCTTGCGCATGGTGGTCGCCGAAGAGTGCGTGTTCGACCGCCACGAAGCCTGTCATGCGATCAATCTTTTCGACATGAACCAGAAGTACGCCGACGTTCTGCCGCTCGAAGAAATTCTCAAATACCTCGACGCCTGGCGCGCGGAGAAGGCCGGACAGGTGGGTTACGCCAATGACGGCATGGCTTATCTGAAAGATCTCGGTATTGGAGAAGAGTATAAAGGATTGCGGTAAAAATGGTTCAATGTTCCAGGTTCAAAGGTTCAAGATTTCTGATGGAGATGCCGGCCCTTGAACTTGGAACATTATTAAGGAGTTCATAAGTATCTAGACAACAGGGTTTGTTGGACACGAAGGGACGACTCGTTCCAAGCCCAGGCAAAGCGTCTGAGCGTCATCGGCCACCCGCCGAGCCACGCCTCGAGTGCTTAATTTTGGGCGTGGCTGCGAAAACGTCCTTTGAGTCCTGATGCCTGCGCTTTCCACGACTCGCCCTTCGTCCCAGTATGTCGACTAACTAACGAACTCCTTAGTAACTTTTAGGTCGGCCGTCGTTTCAGGCCCGTCCAGGTGATCACCAAGACCACCGCCGAGATAAGCGCCATCGCCTGAAAGCCGTTTTGGTAGCCTAAATTTTCGATCAGAACACCGCACAAAAGCGGCCCGAACATCTGTCCCACCGAGGTCGATGCGCGCGAAAGGCCGAGACTCAAGCCTTTAGCCGCCGTCGGCGCCGCTTGCAGCGCAAAAGTTGTCGAACCGACATTGCTAAAACCAAAACCCAAGGTCATGATCATCAGCGGAATCAGCAGCGTGAGAAAGCCGGTCCCGTAAGTCAGCCAAATAAACATCGGGATACCGAGCGCGACGCCGACAAGGATCACTCTCGACGCTTGGATTCGATCGGCCAATAAACCTCCGGTAAAACGTCCGGCTGTATCCGTCAGACGTGAAATCGATACCATCGTGCCGACGACTTCCAGACCGATGCCCCGTTTGTTGACGGCAAGAAACGGAAAGGCGACCCGGGTGACGCCGACAAGAAAAAAGAACGACTGGCAGACGGCAAGACAGGAAGCCAGAAAAGCAGGTTTGCGCAGCAGGTTCATGCTTTCCCGCCATAGCGTTGTCGATGAATCCATGTTGGTTAAATGGTAGCGATGCGCGCCGCCGAGCAGGACGAGCACAAGCGCGAGCACTTCCGGCACCGCGTAAAGCAGAAAAAGCGCGCTCGGCCCCAACCATTTGCCGATGAAACCGCCCAGCAAGGGGCCCAGTGTGAAACCGATCCCCAATGCCGCAGCCATCTGACCCTGCACGCGTCCCTGGCGCTCCGGCGCCGACCGATCGAACCCGATCTTTCTTAACGACAATGCAAACATCGCTTCGGTCAAGCCGAAGATCAAAAACACGGCGAGAAACACCGGCATGATATCGCGAAAAATGTACCCGATCACACTTATCGCAAAGCCGATCGTGACCGCGGCAACCAACAAAGCACCGGAGCTGAAGTAAGTGGCCATCAATCCCGAGAAAAGATCCGAGCAAACGCGCCCGGCGCCATTTGCGAGGAGGGGAATGCCGACCAAAGCGATCGAGTAGCCATGTTCCTTCATAAAAAACGGCGCCAGCATTGCGGCGCCGGAGGATCCGGCGGTTTGGCAGATCGCTGCCAAGCCAAAGAATGCTATGGGAGAAACCTTCATGGCGCGCGATTATAGCAGGTGGCGCGCGCTCGGCACATCACGGCGCCGAGATTTTTCGCTGTGGACAGGCCGGTTCGGGATTGATAAAACGACACCGTAAGCAGCGCGGCAGAGCCGGAATCGAAGCGAAACAAAGTTTACCACGAAGCGATTCATGAGCTTACGCTCGCCCACAGAGGATGAAAATGGCGGGATTCCCCTTGGAACGGTTTTCCCGCAATTCGTCATTCCCGCGCACGCGGGAATCCAGATTTATCTCCGCCTCCAATTAGCCTGGATACCCGCTTTCGCGGGTATGACGGAAGCGGTCGCTTAGCCTATTCCGGTTCTTCATTGATAGGTCATCCACGTAGCGTTTTTTCAAAGGAGGTCGCGAAGAGC
>JAICHC010000116.1 GCA_025922795.1 Candidatus Binatia bacterium
GAAATTTTCGATCGTTCGCCGAGGCATTTGCCCCGTTTGGTGACAAAGTTGTATATGCCGCCCCTGCCCTCGGCATCGCCGGGATACCAGTTTTGCACTGTCGAATATTTAATCTGGGCGTCCTTGTGCGCAATTAGCTCGACGACTGCGGCGTGCAGCTGATTTTGGTCGCGCATGGGCGCCGTGCAGCCTTCGAGGTCACTCACCGTCGCGCCTTCCACGGCGATGATCAGCGTGCGCTCGAATTGACCGGTTTCCGCCGCGTTGATACGAAAGTAGGTTGACAACTCCATTGGGCAGCGGACCCCTTCGGGAATGTAACAAAACGATCCGTCGCTAAACACCGCAGAATTGAGCGCCGCGAAATAATTATCGGTGTACGGAACCACCGAACCCAAATATTTTTGCACCAGCTCCGGGTGGTTCTGTACCGCTTCCGAAAACGAACAGAAAATAATGCCCAGCTCTGCCAGCTTGCTTTTAAACGTGGTGGCCACCGAGACGCTATCGAAAACAGCGTCGACGGCGACGCCGGCCAGAGCTTCCTGCTCTTTGAGCGGAATTCCCAGCTTCTCGTACATCGCCAACAGCTCGGGATCGACCTCTTCGAGACTCCGTGGACCGTCGGATTTCCTCTTCGGCGCCGAATAGTAACGAATCGCCTGGTAATCGATCGGAGGGTAATGCACGTTCGCCCACTTAGGCTCAGCCTCGGACTTTTCCAGTTTCGCCCAATAACGGTACGCTTTAAGCCGCCATTCGAGCATGAATTCAGGCTCGATCTTCTTGGCTGAAATGAAGCGGATAATCTCTTCGCTCAACCCGGGCGGAACCGTGTCCGCTTCGATGTCGGTGACAAAACCGTATTTGTACTCGCGCCGGGCCAGCTCTTCGACTGTGTTTGTGGCTGGTTTCATGATGGATTCCTCTTTCTTCTTAATCCGTATTAGACGCGCCGCTACCGCAAGTTTTCTTGACGTTCGGATTCTGAAAGTCAAAGCCGGTGTTCTTAAGCTCGTCTTTGTAATCGAGTTCCGTACCGCTCAAGTAAAGCAGGCTTTTCATATCCACAAGGACTTTGGCGCCGTCCTTTTCAAAAATCTTGTCGGTCGCCTTGGGCATGTCAAAATCGACTTTATACTGCAGGCCTGAGCAGCCGCCGCCGACGACTTTGACTCGCAGCCCCTGCCCGTCGCGGCTGTCAGCGGCAATCAGCTCGTTGATCCGCGCCGCAGCACGATCGGTGAGACTGATTCCCATGGCCATAAGAGTCTTCCTCCTGTCAGACCGCTCAGGAAACTTTTTCCTGCGGTTTCATGTCGCTAGGCTGGCGACGCTGCAATTGATGCTTTTTCCGCCGATAAATAGGAGAAATCTCCCGCAGTCGGGAAACCTCCTCGATCACACGTCTAGCCGTGTAATCGATCTCATCTTCGCTGTTGAAGCGGCCAATACCGAAGCGAATCGACGCATGCGCCATGGCATCTTCAACGCCGATGGCTTTGAGGACATAAGACGGTTCAAGAGCTGCCGAAGTGCAAGCCGAACCGGACGAGACAGCGATTTCCTTGAGCGCCATCATGAGCGACTCGCCCTCGATATCGGCAAAACTTATATTAAGGTTACCCGGCAAACGCTTGACCGCGTGGCCGTTCACACAAACCTCTTCGAGCCGGTCAAACAACTCGCGTTTAAGCCGCTCGCGAAGCGCGGTAACGCGCTCTCCCTCGGCAGCCATTTCGAGTCGGGACAGCTCGCAGGCCTTACCGAGCCCGACAATTCCAGGGACGTTCAACGTACCCGAGCGCATGCCCCGCTCGTGGCCGCCACCGTCGATCAGCGCCGACATCTTGACCCGCGGGTTACCCGAACGGACATAGAGCGCGCCGATCCCTTTGGGGCCGTACATCTTGTGCGCCGTCAACGACAACAAATCGATGCCCATCTGTTCGACGTCGATCGGAATCTTGCCGACCGCCTGGGTTGCGTCGCTATGAAAAAAAATCCCTCGTTCTTTGGCCAAGCGACCGATCTCATGCACCGGCTGGATTGTGCCGATTTCATTGTTCGCCGCCATGATCGAAATCAAGATTGTCTTGTCCGTAAGAGCATCTCTCATTCGGTCGATTTCAACTAGGCCGTCCGGCGTGACCGGCAAGTACGTCAATTGAAAGCCCGCTTTCTCTAAAACTTTGCAGCTGTCGAGAACCGCCTTGTGCTCAGTCACACAGGTGACGATGTGAGTACCTTTGTCATGGTACGATTCAGCAACTCCTTTGAGGGCCAGGTTATCGGATTCAGTCGCCCCGCTCGTGAAAACGATCTCCCGAGGCGTTGCAGCACCAATCAGCCGCGCAACCTCAGCGCGCGCGTTGTCGACCGCGGCCTCGGCCTCCCAGCCGAAAGCGTGGCTCTTGCTGGCCGCGTTGCCGAATTTCTCGGTGAAAAATGGCAACATGGTTTCGAGAACCCGCGGATCCACCTGAGTGGTCGCATGATTGTCCAGATATATCGGAAGTTTCATCATCGATGATCAACCGAGCCGACATTACAGACCTTTTGAGTCTGATATCAACTTAACCAAAAACCGGCTCGGAGTCAACCCTGATATATAGGTTTAAGTCGCTGAAAAGACAAAACTTTATTTAAGACATCGGCCTAGCACCTAGGCTGCTAAAGCTGCCACGAGGTAATGCCCGGTCGCGGAACCGACAGTTGCGGCTATCTGTTCGGGCGTTCCCTTCGCGATGATCTCACCCCCCCGCTCGCCACTTTCCGGGCCCAAATCAAGGACGTAGTCGGCGCTCTTGATGATGTCTAAATTATGCTCGACGATGACGATCGTGTTGCCCAAATCGGCCAAACGATTCAGCAATTCGACGAGTTTCCTGACATCATCGAAGTGTAGTCCGGAGGTCGGCTCATCGAGAACGTAAAGCGACCTGCCGGCCGACCGGCGCGCCAGCTCGCGCGCGAGTTTAACCCGCTGGGCCTCGCCCCCTGCCAGGGTCGCCGCCGACTGCCCCAGGCGAAGGTAGCCTAAGCCAACCTCATGCAAGGTGCGTAACCGGTCGTCAACCGCCGGGATGCTATTGAACAGCTCAAGCGCCTGATCGACGCTTAGATCCAAGACATCGGCGATACTTAACCCTTTATATTTGACGTCGAGGGTTTCGCGATTGTAGCGCCGGCCCTTGCAGACGGCACAGGTGACGAGCATCTCAGGGAGAAAATACATTTCGACTCGGATGACCCCGCCGCCGCCACATGCCTCACAGCGCCCGTCGCTCACGTTGAACGAAAAACGTTCACTGCCGTAGCCGCGCACGCGTGCGCCCGGGAGCTGTGCGAATAGCTCGCGCAGATGATCGTAGATGCCGGTGTAGGTCGCCGGATTCGAGCGCGGCGTGCGGCCGATCGGAGCCTGATCAACGCCGATCACCCGATCGAAATTCTCCCAGCCAAGGATATCGATCTGACCGTGCGATTTCTCCTGGCGGCGCTGCAAGCGCGCCGCCACGCCGCCATAAAGCACATCCATCACCAACGTGCTCTTGCCTGCGCCGGAGACGCCCGTCACGCAGGTCATACTGCCGATCGGTATCTCGACAGTAAGGTTCTTGAGGTTGCGCGCATTGGCGTTTTTAATTGTCAGAAAATTTTCGGCGCGGCGCCGCTGCGCCGGGACGGGGATCGCGAGCGCACCAGCCAGATAGCGCCCAGTAAGGGACCTCACGTCCCGGATCAATTCCGGCGGCGTACCCCACGCCACCACTTCGCCGCCGTGAATTCCAGCCCCGGGGCCCATATCGATCAAAAAATCCGCTGCCAGCATGGTTTCGCGATCGTGTTCGACCACCAAGACCGAATTGCCCGCGTCGCGCAACCGGCGGAGCAGCGCCAGCAGCCTCTCGTTGTCCTTTTGATGCAGGCCGATGCTTGGCTCGTCGAGGATGTAGAGGACCCCGGCCATGGCTGAACCGATCTGAGTAGCGAGACGGAGTCGCTGGGACTCGCCGCCCGAGAGCGTCAGCGAGGGCCGGTCCAGACTTAGGTATTCGAGACCTAAGTCGGCCAGGACGCGCAGCCGGCGTACAATCTCCTCCGCGATTTTTTTACCGACCGCGCTCCGATCCTCGGTGAATGTAAGCCCGCTAAAAAAAAACAAAGCTTTTGAAACAGACCAGGCGGCGATCTCGGTTATGTCGCGGCCAGCTACTTTTACCGCGCGGCTTTCTTTTCTAAGCCGGCTCCCGCCGCAATCGGGACAGGGCGCGGAGCTGTCATCGGCGTTCCTTGCCTTCGAGCGCGCTCTTTGCGTGTTAATGACACCCAGCCCATGGCAGCTCGGACAGGCGCCTTGCGGGCTGTTGAACGAAAACAAGCTCGGCGTAATCTCCGGCAGTGATGCGCCACAGGAAACGCATGTAAAGCGCTGGCTAAACACCATTTCGCGAGCGGGCTCGGCTGCAGTGCCGTCAAGGACTTGAATTTTTATCATCTGATTCCCGTGACGCGACGCCATCTCGAGCGAATCAGCCAGGCGCTTGTCGATGCCATCCCGCATCACCAAGCGGTCGATCACGACATCGAGTTGGCGGATGTTGCAGTAATCAAAGTCGCTTTGAGCGCCGAGATCCTGCATGCGCCCATCGATAATCGCACGGGCAAAGCCTTGCCGCACAAATTCATGCAGGGGTTCCTTCAGATCACCAGAGGCTGACGACCGCACCGGCGCCAGGATCATAACCCGGGTTTGCGCCGGTAATGTGAGAAGTTCATCGACGATCTGCTCGATGGTATGTGCGGTGATCTCACGGCCGCACTCGACGCAATGGGGTCGGCCGGCCCGGGCAAAGAACAGTCTCAAGTAGTCATAAACCTCGGTCATGGTGCCGGCCGTGGAACGAGGGCTCGCCTGGCTGGGCTTTTGCTGGATGGCGATAGTCGGCGAAAGCCCGTCGATACTATCGACGTCGGGCTTTTCCATCTGCTGGAGCAGCTGGCGGCGATCGGCGCCGAGGGATTCGAGATAGCGTCGCTGTCCCTCGGCGAAAAGTGTATCAAAAGCCAAAGAAGATTTACCCGAACCTGAAACGCCGGTCACTACCACCAGTCGCTCGCGCGGGATCTCCAGATCGATATTTTTTAGATTGTGAACCCGCGCGCCCTTGATGATGATCTTGCCGGGCATGCGCGCGGCCCCTAGTGGGCTTCGAACTCGCGCAATTTTTGCTCGACGAGAGTTCGATACTCGTTGAGCTGGGACTCGGACTCCGCTTCGAAGCGGAGCACTAGCGCGGGCTGCGTGTTGGAGGCGCGGATCAACCCCCAACCGCCGGGGAAACGCACCCGCACTCCGTCGATGTCGATGACGGCGTAATGCCGGCGAAAATATTCGGTGGCCTTGGCAGCAATGATGAATTTTCGCTCGTCGGGGCAGTCGACGCGAATCTCCGGCGTGGACACGGTCGGCGGCAGGTCTGCCAGCAAACTCGACAGCGGCTTGTCCGAGTTGGCGAGGATTTCAACTAACCGCAGCGATGCGTAAATCGCGTCGTCATAACCGAAGTAGCGCTCTTTGAAAAACATGTGCCCGCTCATCTCGCCGGCCAAAAGCGCCTGGGTCTCTTTCATCTTGGCCTTGAGCAAGGAATGGCCGGCTTTCCACATAATCGCTTGGCCGCCGTTTTTGGCAATGTCGTCGTAAAGGCGCTGGGAACATTTCACTTCGGAAATAACAATCGCGTTGGGATTGCGTTTGAGAACGTCGCGAGAAAAAAGCACGAGCAGCTCGTCGCCCCAGAGAATCTTGCCGTTTTCATCGACGGCGCCGATCCGATCCGCGTCGCCATCGTAGGCGACGCCAAAATCGGCGTTCTCCTGCTTGACCTTGTCGATCAGCATGGCCAGATTTTCCGGTACGGTCGGATCCGGATGGTGAAACGGGAAATTCGGGTCGGGTTCGCACGCGATTTCCCAAACCTGGCAGCCGAGCCTTCGGAACAGCGGCGGCGCCACCGGTCCGCCGACGCCGCTGCCGGCGTCGATCACGACCTTGAGCGGTCGGGCCAAACGCGGTACGTCCGCCAGCAAATGCTTTTGATAGGGCGGGATAATTTCATAGCGTTCCACTTTGCCGCCGGCTTTTTCGCTATATTCGCCGCGTTCGATCTTCATGCGGATGTCTTGGATCTGCGCGCCGTAAAGCGTCTCCTTGCCGAGGCAAATCTTAAAGCCGTTGTATTCCGACGGATTGTGACTCGCGGTAATTTGAATGCCGCCGTCGGTGTCGAGATGAAACAGTGAAAAATAGAGCAGCGGCGTGGGACAGACACCGATGTCATAGACGTGCAAGCCTGCCCCGGCCATCCCGGCGATGACCGCCTCGGCGTAGGCGGCGGAGGTCGAACGGCAGTCGCGTCCCACACTGACGCGTTTGCCGCCGCGCGCCGCGATTGCCGTCCCGTGAACCTTGCCGAGGAGCAATGCGAACTCCCTGTCGAAATCCTTTTCGGCCAAACCGCGGATGTCGTACTCGCGAAAAATTGATGGGTTCATTGCCTTTTCTGCCTCGATCGCTGGCGCGCCAGCCGCGCCGCCAATAGAATCGCTTCCTTCATGCTGGTTTCGTCGGCCTTGCCCGTGCCGGCAATATCGTACGCCGTGCCGTGATCGACCGATGTTCTGATAAAAGGCGGCCCCAGAGTCAACGCCACGCCGCCGTAGAAATGATGCAGCTTGATCGGGATCAGACCCTGATCGTGATACATGCAGACGACCGCGTCGTAGGCGCCGCGCGCCGCATGATGAAACAGACTGTCAGCGGGAAACGGGCCGGCGACTGAGACTCCTTGCCGGCGCGCCTGCCGGACCGCCGGCTCGATGACTTTGATTTCCTCATCGCCGAAGATGCCTGCTTCGCCGCCGTGGGGATTGAGCGCCGCAACCGCGATGCGCGGCCGTGCAATCCCAAAAAAATTCTTGAGCCCGCCCGCGGTGAGATTCACGGTCATCAGGATTTTCTCCCGCGTCAGGTTACGCGCTACCTTCGTGAATGCAACGTGTCCAGTCACCGGCACCACGCGCAACTTGGCACCCATGAGCATCATGCGGCACTCCGCGGTGCCGCTGATTTCGGCCAACAGCTCCGTGTGACCTGGATAGTCGTGGCCGGCATCGATCAAGCTGCTCTTGCTGATCGGCGCGGTGGCAATCGCGTCGGCGAGTTTCGAGAGTGCCAGTTTGGCCGCTACGTGAATATAACAGAACGCGCCGTGGCCGGCGGCCCTCGATGGCACGCCCGGCCGCGATTGCCGCTCGCTCAGAGATGACAGCGGGCAGACCACGTGGGCCGTCGGATGATTGAGCAACGGCAAAAGCTCCTGTCCCGGCTGCCAGCAAATCAATTGCGGCGATTTGAACCGCCGGCGACGCGCCCGCTGCAACACGCCCCAGTCGCCCAGCACCAACGGCCGCGATACGCTTTTGATGATTGGATCGGCGAGCGCCTTGAGAATCACCTCCGGGCCGATCCCCGAAGGATCGCCCATGGTGATGGCGATGATCGGTTTACCCGGCATGGATGTGAAAAATTCGCACCCGGATAATGCCTTTCATTATCGATGCATACGAACTGGGAGACA
>JAICHC010000117.1 GCA_025922795.1 Candidatus Binatia bacterium
AAACAATAAACGAAGCGTGCGCAAGTCGTACTGACACTTCAACGCGGGAAGCCGTTGTGGAACAGCTTCCCGCGTTGCTTTGTGAGGTAAAATCCCATCCTCAGAACGGTGAGAATCATGCCGTTAACAGGAGCCGACCTTACTTAGCTCGCGCAAATTTTACAGCGTAGCTTTTTAGCAGCGTGTCATGGGGCAAGTCAACTCGACAGCGGCAAGCCGCGGCCAGCTCATTGCTTGTTTTTGAACTCGGGTAAGGTGCAACATTCGTGGAAGTGAAGCAAACTGCGGCTTGGCCCGGCGCCAATCACTATTGACAAGCCCTGCACCGTTCATTATGAAACAAGTCTGTCCTCGCGACTGCAGACTTCACGGTCCAATCGAATTCAGGGAGCGCCAAACATCAAAATGCCACGGACAAAGAAAAAAAGCGCCCGACGCGCCGCCAAAGATCGTACGCATGATTACATCGACGACGGCACGCATGATGAGTCCGAAGATGAAGATCTTCCCAGTGATGAAGCGGGACGGCGCAAGATAAAGAAGAACTACGAAGAGCTGCTCGGCATCCGCATTGAGAAGCTCAGAGGCCGCGTGCTCAATCGGGAGAAAATCAACAAGAGCATCGACGGCCTGTATTTCATTTGTCACGACTGCAGAAGAATCTGCCACAACCTGGACGAAGGCTGGATTGAAGAAGCCGGTACTCTCAACAATTATTGCGGCGCCTGCGCCAAGGCTAAGGGTATCCGAAGCAGTGCGGCTTAAATTTTGATTTTAAGCCGGGTTAATAGTTCGCCGAGCTCTTCCGGCAACTCGGCTTCAACCGTCAGCCGACCGCCGCTGTCGGGGTGGAAAATGGTCAGGCTGCGCGCGTGCAAAAAATGGCGCTTCAATCCCAAATCCGGTCGCCCCGCACCATAGAGCGCGTCGGCAACAATCGGGTGGCCGATGGCAGCCAAATGGGTCCGGATCTGATGCGTCACGCCGGTTTCCATCTCGACCTCAAGCAAGCTCAAACCGCGGGATTGCCCTAGCTTCCGATAGCGGGTCAATGCGTCCCAGCTTCGCCCCCTCGCATGCGCCGCTCGAGTAACCGTCCGCATGCGCGTAGGATCGCCGCTTTCATGCGCAAGCGCGAGCTCGATGATGCCGTCGCCACACGTGACACCCCAGACCAGCGCCCGGTAAATTTTCTTGACCCTTCTGCGGCGAAACTGGGACTTAAGATTTGCGAAGGCCGCCTCGGTCTTGGCGACCAGAACCAGCCCGGAGGTTTCGCGGTCGATCCGGTGAACCAGTCCCGGTTCCCATCGGCTTGTGCCGATGTTCGCCAGCGCTGGCCAGCCCGCCAAAAGGAAATTCGCCAGCGTACCGCCGTCGCGTGCAGAGAACCCATGGGTCGGCATGCCGGCGGGTTTATTGACGAACAAAATCGATGCGTCTTCGTAGACAACCGGCACCTCAAGCGCGGAATCAGGTAGCGGATTGGTCGCCAGCCAACTTGCCGGGCCGTGGTAAATCAATTCGTCGCCACCCCGCAGGCGGTCGCCTTTTTTGTGCGTTTTGCTTGCCACGAAAAATAATTTAGCGCGGATGGCGTTCTCGATTTCTCGGCGCGACAGATGAGGCAGACACTCGCGCACAAAGGCATCGAGACGAATCTCTCCGCGCTCGACCGGCAACCTCCAGGTTTTTGTTGCGATCTTGATCACTTGATCCGCCATATCGGCTACCGTACTATACCTCGCGATCTCATCAACGAGGCTTCTGAATGTTAACAAATTGTTTTAGCGTGATTATCGCCGGCGGCAAAGGCACGCGTTTCTGGCCGCTCAGCCGCGCCCGGCGGCCTAAGCAGCTACTCAAAATCATCGGCCGGAAAAGCTTGATCGAAGAAACCGCGGAGCGGGTCTATCCTCTCAGCGGGCAAAAGCAGACTTTGGTCGTCACGGTTGCCGATCAAGTCAATGCACTGCGGCGCGAGCTGAATACGTTGTCGAAACATAACTTTATCGCCGAACCGCAGGGCAAGAACACAGCTCCGTGCATCGGCCTGGCGGCGCTGGAAGTGATCAACCGCCATCCCGATGCGGTCATGATCGTGCTGCCGGCGGACCACTGGGTCGGCGATCGCGCGGGGTTTCGCCGCACCCTCAAAGCGGCGGCCGCTCTGGCAAAACAGCACGAGCAATTGATAACGATCGGCATTCGCCCCAACTACCCGGAAACCGGCTACGGCTACATAGTCAAAGGCAAGGCAGTCGCGGGGAACAATTCATCTACCCCCTTTCGAGTAAATCGGTTCACGGAGAAACCGACGCATGCTGCGGCACAGCGGCTAATCCGCCAGGGCTCTTTGTGGAACAGCGGAATCTTTGTTTGGAAGGCATCGGTACTGCTTGAACTGCTGGCACGGTATCAGCCAGCGATCGCAAGCGGTCTGGAGTCAATCAAGCATGCGACATCGGGCCATTCCCTGGCCAATCCGGGAATCCGACTGCGCGCGATCATGGCACGCGAATATAGCAGGATGCCGAGTGTTTCGATCGATTATGGCGTGATGGAAAAAGCCGGCTCCGCCGGCAAGGTTTTGACTTTGGAAGCCGACTTTGACTGGAGCGACGTCGGCAGCTGGGCGGCGGTCCATCGACTGCTGCGAAAGGACGGCAACGGCAACGCAAGTCAGGGCCGCTGGCTGGGTGTCGGCGCAAAGAACTGTCTCATCCACGCGCCGGATCGCCTCGTGGCGTTGATCGGAATCGAAAATGCCGTCATCGTCGACACGCCCGACGCATTATTGGTCGGTGATCTCAACCGCACCCAAGAAGTGCGCGAAGTTGTCGAAGAGTTGAATCGCAAAGGTCTCGGCTCGTACGGAATTTGATCATTGCCCGTGCATTAGCTTCGCGGAACTGTGAATACACGATACCCCAAAGGTCCGTTTCAGCCCGGCGAGCCGGTTATCTTACTCGACCGCAAGGACCGCGAATATCTCGCGCGCCTTGACCCGCGCCGCGGAATTTCAATCCGCGGCGGCAAAATTGCCGTCGATGGAATTATCGGACGTGACGAAGGCAGCGTCGTGCGCTCTTCTGTCAATGAGCCTTTCCTAGTTTTTCGTCCCAGCCTGCCACAGCTGATTCCCAATTTGCCGCGTAGCGCGCAGGTGATTTATCCGAAAGACATCGGACCTATCTTGCTTTGGGCCGATCTTTTTCCCGGCGCGCGCGTGCTTGAAGCCGGCGTCGGTGCCGGCGCCTTGAGCATGGCGCTCTTGCGCGCGATTGGCGATACGGGTCAGTTGATTTCCTATGAGATTCGCGAAGACTTTGCCGAGCTCGCCAAAAAAAATGTCGAGCGCTATTTCGGTCCAGCACCCAACTGGACGGTACGAATGGGCGACGTCACCATGGAACTCGACGAACGCGACATCGACCGTTTGGTTCTCGATTTGCCCGAACCGTGGCAGGTCATCGAGCGCGCTTGGCACTCGCTAACACCGGGCGGCATCCTGCTCTGCTACTTGCCTACGGTCTTGCAAGTGAAGAGCCTGATCGACGCTCTACGCTACGACAAGCGCTTCGCCTGCATAGAAACGTCGGAAAACTTGATGCGCTTTTGGCACTTCAAAGGCATGAGCGCGCGCCCGCAACACCGCATGGTCGCGCACACCGGTTTCCTTACGTCCGCTCGGAGACTTGCCGACGGTCAGTTAGACATTCCACGAGCGCCGTGAACTCTCACGCATAACCCTTTTGCAGCCACCACTCAGCGATTTCAATCCGGCGCGCGAACCACACCTTGGGAAAACCTTTGACGTAATGAATGAACTCGTCGATGATTTTCGTCCGATACGGCACGCCCGAAACGAATGGGTGCATATTGAAAGCGAAGTACTTCGGCGCGCCGTGCTCGCCCTCCCAATAGAGATAGTCAAACTGATCCTTCATGATCTGCAACAAATCTCGCGGTGTTCGCCCCGTACCATAAGTGGAATAGTCATTGCATCCGGGCACATTGTACGGCACGACAACGACTTTTCGACCGCGGGCTTCGACCATGTAGGGATTGTCGCTGTTTAGCGGATCGGCCCACCAAACAAAGCCGGCTTCGGCAACCAGCTCCAAAGTATTGGCCGTCGAAGCATGCCCCGGCGATAGATATCCTGTCGGCTTCTGCCCGAGCACTTTTTCAAACGCCGCCACGGTCTTTTGGATTGACTCGCGCTCTTGCTCCCTCGTGTACATGAACGAGTATTCGTGTTCATAGCTTTCCGACGAAAACTCGTGTCCTTTGGCCATGAACTCCCGGCAAGCGTCGGCAAACTGCTCGACTTTTAGCCCGTTCATTAAAAAGGTCGTTTTGAGATTGTGACGTTCGAAGAGATCCACGAGCCGCCAGATGCCGACCCGATCGCCGTATTCTCGCTCGGTGACCAGTGCCATGTTCTGTTTGTGCACCGCCTTTGCCGGTGGAATCGTGGCGCCGCCTTGCCGCTGCAAAGATTCGTGAGTCGCGAAATTCGCCGGCCAGACTTCCCAGGGCACGATGAAAGTCACGCAGATCTTCGCCTTGTCGGGCCATTCTATCGCTGGTGGTCGTCCCATGTTCGCTCCTTATTTTGCAAAATTTTTTTCTCAACCTCTGAACGATCGTTGGATGTCACTCAACAATGCGCCCTTAGATTTGTCCCTCCGAAATATATGGCAGCGAAATTTGACCGTCAAGCGTCAGCCGCGCTTGGACTTTCTGGTTGCTTGACATACAGCAAGCGTGCATCTATTGATCGCTGTAGAATTTATGAACGGCGCCACTTTGTTCTTTGTCATTCCCTATCGATTGCCTTTGCTGCCCAGGCGCGCGCACAATCGACGCTCGAAAAACTCGTCATCGCCAATCCATGCCGCAGCATCGCTTCGATCGATCCAGGATTTTGACTTCAGTCTGCAAAGAGAAGTGAATCACGAATTGGGGATCAAATAGCGGCGACGGGCATGTCATGGCACCGTTCATCCAAGCACAAAACCTCACACTCGCTTTCAGATCGAAAACCCGCGAGTCGGTCACCGCCGTCCAAGATTTTACTCTCGAAGTTGGCCGAGGCGAGTTTGTCAGCATCGTCGGTCCGTCGGGTTGCGGCAAAAGTACGTTTCTGAATATCCTTTTAGGGCTCATCAAACCAGACAGCGGTGAAATCCACTTGAACGGCACGCGCATTACGGGTCCCGGCCAAGAGCGCGCCATGGTCTTTCAAGAGTTCGGCCTGCTCCCTTGGCGAACCGTCACCGCCAACGTGGAACTTGGACTTGAGTTGAAAGGCATTCCGCCGGCGCAAAGAACAGAACGGGCAACGGAACTGATCAAGCTGGTTGGATTGAAAGGTTTCGCCAGCCACTATCCCCACGAACTCTCGGGCGGAATGAAACAGCGCGTGGGACTGGCACGGGCCTTGGCAACGGAGCCCGAAGTATTGCTCATGGACGAACCCTTCGCCGCCCTGGATGCGCAGACGCGCGATCTGATGCAGATGGAATTGCTGCAAATCTGGGAACACACCAAAAAGACAGTGCTGTTCGTGACCCACAGCATCGAAGAGGCGGCCTACCTTTCAGACCGGGTCATTGTCATGACCGCAAGGCCGGGGCGCACGAAGGACGTCCTCCAGATTAAACTGCCGCGACCGAGAGACTACGAAATGCGGCTTACGCCCGAATTCAACGAGATCAAGTTGCGTATCTGGGAAGTGCTTAGAGAAGAGTTGACTTCACGAGGCTAGACATGACGGCAAAGGGATACTTCACGGAACATCGCCGGCTCTGGCTCGGACTGTGCTCGGTTTTCTTCGTTGTTTCCGTCTGGGAGCTGGTGCTGACGTACATCTTTCCGGTAAACCCGTTCTTTTTTACTAAACCATCGCTCATTGCCGCAGCGTTTAAGGAACAAATCCAAGGCGCCAAACTTTGGCACGATCTGGCGGTCAGCAGCCGGGCATTCCTATGGGGCTTCAGCTTTGCCGTCATCGTCGGCATTCCCGTGGGCCTTGTCATGGGTTGGCGCAGGAGAGTCGAATACTCCCTCGATCCCTTCCTGACAGCGCTATACGCCAGCCCCCTGGTCGCGTTGGCGCCGTTGTTCATTATAGTTTTTGGCGTCGGCGTGCTGGGAAAAGCCGCTCTGGTTTTTTTGCTGTCGGTTTTTCTTTCGTCTTCAACGCATTCGCCGGGGTAAAATCGACGGACTCGCTGCTAATCAACGTGATCCGATCCTTCGGCGGCAGCGAGAAGGATCTTTACTTAAAAGTCATCCTGCCGAGCACCATGCCGTACATCATCGCGGGAGCACGACTCGCGATTGGCCGCGGCCTGGTGGGAATTATCGTCGGCGAGTTCTACGCCGCATCCGAAGGTATCGGTTTCGCCATCACGCAGGCGGGCGACACTTACCGGCTACCGGACATGTTCGTCGGCATCATCATCCTGTCTCTGATCGCCGTCGTGCTGACTGAACTGATGCGCAAGCTGGAGATGACCGTCGCACCGTGGAGAGCGAGCGAAGAGGTGCGCTGATGAAACTTAAAAACTTCTATACCGAACAGGAGCCGTTCATCCTGGGAACCGGCTTTATCGTAGCTCTGCTCGTCCTCTGGGAGAGCGTCCCTCTCTGGTATACCCTACCGAGAGGGATGACGCTCTTCTTTACAACGCCGTCGCAAATCGCCGCCGCTTTTTATGAATTACTCTTTAATGGTGAAATCGAAAAACACTTTTACGTTAGTGCCGTTGCGTTTCTCGCGGGACTGGGGCTGTCGATCATCGTCGGATTACCGGTCGGACTGATCATCGGACGGTCGCCTACGCTGGAGGCCTGGCTGGACCCTTATGTAACAGCATTTAATGCCACTCCGCGCATTGTCTTATTGCCACTTCTGATCCTTTGGTTTGGCATCGGCATTTGGTCGAAGATCATGATCGTCTTTGCGGGCGCCGTCTTCCCATTGCTGATCAACACCTATGCCGGGGTCAAGAATGTGACCGCGCTCCATCGGCACGGCGGCATTGTCGAAACGATCATAGAGCGGGAAGCGGATGCCGACTTCGTGGTCATCGGCAAACGCGGTGCATCGGCCAATTTCGCGAAGGGTCATCTCGGCAGCAATGTCGAACGAGTGGTCCGCCAAAGCGTCAAGCCGGTGCTGGTCGCCAATCGTGCATTCAATCCTGTCGAGCGCGTGCTGATAGCCTTCGACGGGGGGCAAAGTGCCCGGAAGGCCGTCAGCTTTGTCGGGACATCGCCGTTGTTCGAGGGCGTCGAAGCGCATCTTGTCCTGGTCGGTTCGGACAATGAAAAGCACCGGGGCGCGATCGAATGGGCCGGAGAAGTCCTCGGTGGCCGCTGCAAGCGAGCCGAGATGATTGGCGGCGATGTGGATGGAGCGCTGAAGGCGGATGCGGCGCGGTGCAACGCCGATATTCTGGTCATGGGCGCCTATGGCCACTCGCCGCTGCGCAGCATGATCGTCGGCAGCACGACGACCGCCATGATCCGCGGCCTCACCTTGCCGGTATTGTTGTTCCGCTGATAGGCAGGCGCGATGGACGAAGCGACCGCACGGCAACGCCTTCTCCACCGCCGCGGG
>JAICHC010000118.1 GCA_025922795.1 Candidatus Binatia bacterium
AATCTCAATCCGAGAGCGGACCTGCACGAGGTCGATATCGCCGATCCGAAGGCGGCCCGATTGATCGAAAGGATCAAACCGGACGCGTTGAGCCATCACGCCGCGCAAATGGATGTACGCCATTCGGTGGCCGATCCCGGCTTTGACGCGCGCGTCAACATCATCGGCTTCATCAACTTGCTCGAAGCGTGCAAGAATTGCGCGGTCAAAAAAGTGATGTTCGCGTCTTCGGGCGGAGCGGTTTACGGCGAGCAGGACGTGTTTCCGGCGGCGGAAGATCACCCGACACGGCCGGCGAGCCCTTACGGCGTGAGCAAACGGGCGGGCGAGCTTTACCTCTCCTATTATCAACAGGCTTTCGGTCTCCCGTACATCGCGCTGCGATATGCCAATATCTACGGACCGCGTCAATCCGCCAAAGGCGAGGCCGGCGTGGTGGCGATTTTCTTGTCACTGCTTTTGACGGGCAAGACACCGGTGATTAACGGCGACGGCGGCCAAACGCGCGACTATGTCTATGTCGGCGATGTCGTGGCCGCCAATGTCGCGGCCCTGGATTCGCGGTTCGTCGGTGCCGTCAACATCGGCACCGGCGTGGAGACCGATGTGGTCATGATCTTTGATCATCTACGGCGAGCCGTCGGCAGTCCAATCGAAGCGGTGCATGGGCCGGCCAAGCCCGGCGAGCAGCGGCGCAGCTGCCTCGACGCGCGCCTGGCCGCCCAAGTGCTCGGCTGGCGGCCGCAGACGACGCTGGCGGATGGGCTTCTGCGCACGGCCGAATATTATCGCGCGACGGCTGGCCAATGACTCTCGATCATATTCGAAATTTTTCCATCATTGCTCACATCGATCACGGCAAGTCGACCCTGGCGGACCGCTTGTTGGAGTTCACCGGCGCGGTGAGCGCGCGCGAGCGGACCGATCAAATCCTCGACAGCATGGAGCTCGAGCGCGAGCGCGGCATTACCATAAAAGCCAGTCCGGTTTGCCTGAGCTACCGGGCCAAGGATGGCAAAGAGTACAAGCTCAACCTGATCGATACTCCCGGCCACGTCGATTTCACTTACGAAGTCTCGCGCAGCCTGGCGGCTTGCGAAGGCGCGCTGTTGGTCGTCGATGCCGCGCAAGGAGTTGAAGCGCAAACGGTCGCCAACGTGCACATGGCGCTGGATCACAAATTGGAAATTCTTCCGGTGATTAACAAAATCGACCTGCCGAGCGCCGAGCCGGAGCGGGTAAGAAGCGAAATCGAAGACGTGATCGGCCTGGACGCCTCCGCTTCGGTCATGGCGAGCGCCAAGGAAGGGATTGGCACCGAAGAGATTCTCGAAGGCATCGTCAAACACTTTCCGCCGCCCAAGGGCGATCCGGGGGCGCCGCTGCGCGCATTGATCATCGACAGCTGGTTTGATCCCTACCACGGTGCGGTGGTGATGATGCGGATTTTCGACGGCGCGGTGCGCAAGGGGACCAAGATCCGCATGATGGCGAGCGGCAACGCCTTCGAAGTCCTGCGTCTCGGGGTGTTCTCTCCGGGGCCCGTGGAGGTGGCGGAGCTGAGAGCCGGCGAGGTCGGCTTTCTCATGGCTGGAATCAAGGAGGTCGCCGAAACCCAGATCGGCGACACGATTACGGCGGATGATCACCCGAGCGGGCAGCCGCTGCCCGGATTCAAACCTATGAAGCCGATGGTGTTCAGCGGGCTCTATCCCACCGACTCGGGCCAGTACCAGGCAATGCGCGAAGCGCTGGAAAAGCTCCGTCTCAACGATTCGTCGTTTACCTACGAGCCGGAAACGTCGCAGGCGCTCGGTTTCGGTTTTCGCTGCGGCTTTCTCGGCCTCCTTCACATGGACATCGTGCGCGAGCGGCTCGAGCGCGAGTTCGCCCTCAGCCTGATCACCACCGCGGCGACGGTGATCTACCGGGTGGTGACGGTGACCGGTGAAACGCTGATGATCGATAATCCGGTGAGATTGCCGAACGAATCCGAGATCGAACGGATAGAAGAGCCGGTGATCCAGGCGACCTTGCACTTGCCCCAGGAGTTTCTCGGCGGCGTGCTCAAGATTTGTGAAGAAAAACGCGGTAGCCAAAAGGAAATCCGGTACCTGGGTCCCAAACGGGTCGCGGTGGTTTATGAGTTGCCTCTCAATGAGATTGTCGTAGATTTTTATGATAGGCTAAAATCGGTTAGCCGGGGTTACGCATCGATGGATTACGAGATTGCCGGCTACCGCGCTGCGGACCTGGTCAAGCTCGACGTGCGCATCAACGGCGAAGTGGTCGATGCCATGTCCATGATCGTGCATCGCGATAAGGCCTACTACCGCGGCCGCGATCTGGTGCAGAAGATGCGCGAGTTGATCCCGCGCCAGCTTTTCGAAGTGGTTATCCAAGCTGCCATCGGCAGCCGCGTGATCTCGCGTGAGTCGGTCAAAGCCCTGCGCAAAAACGTGACGGCCAAATGTTACGGCGGTGATATTACGCGCAAGCGCAAGCTTTTGGAGCGCCAGAAGGAAGGCAAAAAACGCATGAAGCAGGTCGGCAAGGTGGAAATACCCCAAGAGGCGTTTCTCGCGGCGCTAAAAGTTTAACGCCGCAAATTTTATGGCGTCGGAAAAGGTAAATAAAGTGAAAGAGCAAAGTGTAATGGAGCAGCCTGCAACGGTGAAGACAAAATCGGCTTTTCGCGAGTACGCGGAAGCGATTATCATGGCGCTGATTCTGGCGCTGTTTATCAGGACATTCATCGTGCAAGCGTTTAAAATTCCGTCCGGTTCGATGATTCCGACCTTGCAGATCGGCGACCATATTCTGGTTAATAAGCTGTCTTATGGCTTGCGGATTCCCTTCCTCGAGCGCTATCTGGTGCAGTACAGCAGTCCGCAGCGCGGCGATGTGGTGGTGTTTATCTACCCGGAGGACCGTTCCAAGGATTTTATCAAGCGAGTCGTCGCTGTCGCCGGGGATACCGTGGAGATCCGCGACAAAAAAATTTTCATCAACGGTACGCAGATCGAGGATCCGCACGGACACTTCGCCGGTTACGACCCGCAAGCGGGCGGAGTCGGCAGCGGCGATGATTACGGTCCGAAAACGGTGCCGGCAAAACATATTTTCGTCATGGGCGACAATCGCGATCGCAGTTACGATAGCCGATTCTGGGGCTTCGTCGACCTTGACGAGGTGCGCGGCAAGGCCTTCCTGATTTACTGGTCTTGGGACGGCACGGACCGCTGGGTGCGCTGGGAGCGGCTCGGCAGTCTAATTTATTGATGTCACTGCCGGCGCGCGCCGCGCGTCCATTGGCGTTTCTTTCCCGGACAAATCCCATGCATAGAAAATCCAAGATTCTGTTCACGGCATGGTCGGCCCTGATTCTCCTGTTGGTGATCGTCAATGTGGTCATCGCCCTGGGAAACCAGTCGATCCAAGCAGAGGTCAGCGAGCGCCAACAAGAGATTACGCAGACGATTCAGCTCGAAACCCTCAATCGCCAGCTCATCACGGTGCTCGCCAACATGGCTTTAAAGACCAACGACGCGGAGCTTAAAAAATTGCTGGCCGAGAGCGGCATCAATCTCGATGCCGCGCCCGAAAGCGTAGCGCCGCAAAAGTGAGGCGTCATGGCGGTGGATGACGAGAGCCAAAACATCGACGAAGCGGAGCGCTTGGAGTCTCGCAGGGTGGAGCCCTCATCGTTGACGTTGCCCTTGAGCCTCACCTTGGCGGCGCTGACGATTTACTTCGGTTTCCAGACGTTTCAGTTGCTCAACGAGCGTAGCAACCTGACGTTGGTCAAAGGAAGCCAGCAGGCGGCGATTCAGGAAGCCCAGAAGATTCAGACACAGTTCCAAAGTCTCGTTAACAAAGTGAGCGAGCTTGCCGACAAGGGCCACGCCGGCGCGAAAATGGTCATGGAAGAGCTGCTGAATCGCGGTGTCGGGTCTGGCCCGGAAACTAAAGCGCCAAGCAAGGTCGAAACTAAGCCGGCGAAGTAGTTCGTCAAGGGCACGGCCTGGCTGCACCGGCTTTTCGACTTCTATATTAACGCGTGACTGTTGTTCAGAGGATGTCTTGGTCCCGTCTTTTCACCCACTGGTCTGGCGCTGGTTCGTCGAACGTTTTCAGAGTCCGATCGCGGCGCAGCTCGAAGGTTGGCAAGCGATCAGTTCCGGTGTCTCGACCCTGATTGCTGCGCCGACCGGCTCAGGGAAAACCCTCGCGGCATTTTTCTGGTCGATCGACCGGCTGATTAAACGTGCGCTTGCCGGAGAGCTGGACGAACGCACCAGCGTGGTTTACGTCTCGCCGCTCAAGGCGCTCGGCAACGATATCGCCAAGAATCTTCAAACGCCGCTGGCGGAAATCTACCAGCTGGCGGGACGGGAAGGCATTTTGCTGCCGACCATCCGAGTCGCCGTGCGCTCGGGGGATACGCCGGCCCATGAGCGCCAAGCAATGGTCCGACGACCGCCGCACATTCTGATCACCACGCCCGAGTCGCTCTATATCTTGCTCACCGCGGCGCGCAGCCGCGAATTCCTCAAAACCGCCGATACGCTGATCGTCGACGAGATCCACGCCGTGGTGCAAGACAAGCGCGGCGCGCATCTGGCGCTCTCACTCGAGCGTCTCGATGCCTTGACCGGCCGTTCCCTGCAGCGGATCGGTTTGAGTGCGACGCAAAAACCGATCGAGGAAGTCGCCCGCTTCCTAGTCGGCTCGGAGCATCATCGCCCCGGCGGCAGTCCTGAATGCGCCATTGTCGACGTCGGTCATCGGCGGCAGATGGAACTTAGCATCGAAGTGCCCGATGGAGAGCTGGGTCCGATCATTCGCCAGGATATCTGGGCAGCGGTCTACGACAAGCTCGTTGAGCGGATCGAAGCGCAGCGCACCACCTTGGTGTTTGTCAACACACGGCGCTTGGTCGAGCGGGTGGCGCATCAGCTTACCGAGAGGCTCGGCGAGGGCAAGGTCGGCGCGCACCACGGCAGCTTATCGCGCAAGACTCGCCTTGAAGTCGAAGAAAAGCTCAAGTCCGGCCAATATTCCGTCGTCGTGGCAACCGCGTCGTTGGAGCTCGGTATCGATATCGGCCACGTCGATGTCGTCTGTCACATCGGCTCACCGCGTAATCTGGCCGTTCTGTTGCAGCGAGTCGGCCGGTCCGGTCACTGGCTGGGCGCCATTCCGAAGGGAATCTTGTTCCCGCTCACGCGCGATGATCTGCTGCAATCGGTCGCGGCGATTCGCGCCGTGGGCCAG
This sequence comes from Candidatus Binatia bacterium, assembly GCA_025922795.1. The sequence goes on from JAICHC010000118.1 coordinate 5,278, forward strand.
GGCGAGTTGGACAAGCTTGCGATCATTAACAAACCGCTCGATGTTTTGGCACAGCAGATCGTCGCTACCGTCGCGAGTCTGGAAGCGACCCCAAGGAACGTCAGCGACGCGCACAGTAAACGCGAGGAGGCCGGCATCAGCGAGCGACGGATGTGGCAGCTTGTGCGATCAGCTTACCCGTACAAAGATCTGGCGCGGGAAGATTTCGATCAGCTCTTAGAAATGCTCAGCGAGGGGGTGGAAACCAGGCGAAGCCGCAGGAGCGCATACCTGCATCGCGATCGCATCCACGGTATGTTGCGCCCCCGACGCGGCGCGCGCCTGACCGCGATCACCAATGGCGGCGCGATCCCCGACACGGCGGATTACCGAGTCATCGAGTTTCCCAGCGAAATCTTCGTCGGCACGGTGAACGAAGATTTCGCGATCGAAAGTCTCGCCGGTGATATTTTTCTCCTGGGCAATCGCTCCTGGCGCATTCGGCGCGTCGCCTCGGGAACGGTTTGGGTCGAAGATGCCCAGGGCTTGCCACCGAGTATCCCATTTTGGCTCGGCGAAGCTCCGGCGCGCACACTCGAGTTGTCGACGGCGGTATCCGACTTGCGCAAAGCCGTGGCGGAGTTTCTGCCGGATCGCCGCCGCGCGGCAGAGTGGCTGATCGATCAAGTCTCCATGTCGCAGAGTGCCGCCGAGCAGATCGTCGATTACGTTGCCGACACACTGCAGATACTCGGCACGGTCCCGTCGCAGGACAGGATTATCGCCGAGCGTTTCTTCGACGAGGCCGGCGGCATGCAATTGATACTGCATTCGCCGTGGGGCGGGCGCATCAATCGCGCCTGGGGGCTGGCGCTGCGCAAACGCTTTTGCGTCAGTTTTGACCGGGAGCTCCAGGCGGCGGCGACCGACGACGGCCTGTGCATTTCCCTGGTCGAGCAGCATTCGTTTCCGTTGGCTGAAGTTTTTTCCATGCTGCGGCCGGGTAATCTCGAGTCCAATTTGACTCAGGCGGCGCTGGCCTCGCCGATGTTCGATAACCGCTGGCGTTGGAACGCAACGCGAGCTTTGGCAATCAAACGACACGACGGCGGGCGCAAGGTTGCGGTCGCGCTTCAACGCATGCGCGCCGAAGATCTCTTGGCCGCTGTGTTTCCCGAGCAGGTGATGTGCCAAGACAATCGCACCGGTCCGGTCGAGTTGCCCGACCACCCCTTGGTCAAGGAAACCATCGGCGATTGCTTGCACGAGGCGATGGACATCGACGGTCTCAGGGAGATTCTCGGGCGCATCGAAAGCGGCACGATAGAGACCCTGGCGGTCGATACGCCGGCGCCGTCGCCGATGGCCCATGAGATTCTCAATGCCAATCCGTACGCCTTCCTGGACGACGCTCCGCTCGAAGAGCGCCGGGCACGGGCTGTGTCGCTGCGCCGGGTCGATCCGCGGCTCGCGCAGGAATTCGGCCGGCTCGATGGCGCGGCGATCGACGTAGTGCGCCGCCAGGCTTGGCCCGAGGCGCGTAACGCCGATGAGCTGCATGATCTCTTGCTCGGCATTGGCATTCTCCCGGAAAATTACCGGACCGATTGGCGCTCCTTGGCGGAGGCGTTGATCAGAGACGGCCGGGTTGCTTTAGCGACTTGGGCGGTCGCGAATACACGGCAACGCGCCTATGTTGCGGCGGAGCGGGCCGATTTGATTCGCATCGCGATTGCCGATGTCACCTGGGCTTCGCCGATCGAAGTGCCGCTCGGTTTCAGTGAAACCGCTGCCGGTGCGGAAGAAGCGTATAAGAAAATCGTTCAGGGTTGGCTCGAAGTCAGCGGTCCAATCACCGCGAGCGAACTAGCGGATCGACTGGGGCTGCCGCGTGACAAAATCGCGGCGGCGTTGTTCGCTTTGGAGAGCGCAGGCGTTGTCTTGCGCGGCGCGTTCAGCGGCGCGGCGCGCCCGGGCGGAGAGACGGAATGGTGCGATCGCGTGTTGCTCGCGCGCATCCATCGTCTGACTCTCGGGCGCATGCGCAAGGAAATCGAGCCGGTCTCGGCGACTCAGTTCATGCGCTTCCTGCTGGCGTGGCACCATGTGGCGCCGGGCACGAATCTGCGCGGCCGCGACGGCATCTTGCAAATCGTGCAACAGTTGCAGGGACTGGAGCTGCCGGCGCCCGCCTGGGAACAGCATGTGCTGCCGGCGCGCATCGAGCACTACGATCCTGCTGATCTCGAGCATCTGTGTCTGGCCGGGATCGTCGCTTGGGGGCGATTAAAATCGGGGGCCGGTGGCAGTGAAGCGGCTCAGCCAGCGGGCCCAACCCGCCGCGGCAAGCGAATTCTCGCGCCGGCGCGCAACGCG
>JAICHC010000119.1 GCA_025922795.1 Candidatus Binatia bacterium
GCTGTAATCGTGCCCGTGAGCACGCCGCAGAGAACTTCGACGACAATGGCCAGGCCGTAACCTTTGTGGCTGCCGCCGTCCCGCGTGCCGCCGAGCGGCAGTAAACGGCGTGCCTGCTGCGCCGTGCGCGGATCATCGGTCGCCGCGGCGCTTTCGTTAAGCGCCCATCCGAGCGGAATCGCTTTCCCTTGACGTGCCGCAAGCTCCAGCTTTCCGGCTGCCGCGGTGGTTGTCGCCATATCAAGCACGAACGGCAGCTCTCGGTCGGTCGGCACGGCAAAGCACATCGGATTGGTGCCGAACTTCGCTTCGCGCCCAAAGGTGGGAACCACCTGGCGACTCGCGTTGGTCATGGCCAGCCCGATCATGTCGTGCGGCAGGGCCAACATGGAATAGTACGCCGACATGCCGTAATGCCTGCTGTTGCGCACGCCGACCATGCCGATGCCGGATTCCCGCGCCTTGCGAATCGCCATTTCCATTGCCCGATGCCCAATGACCATGCCGATCCCGCGATCGCCGTCGACCAACGCAGTTGAAGCGCTTTCGGAAATCACTCGAAGGTTCGCCCGAGCGGTCATCGAACCTTCGATCAACCATTTCACGTACCATGCACGGGGGTTAAAGCGAATGACGCCATGCGTGTCGACACCGCGAAGATCCGCCGCGACGAGAACTTTAGCGGCGATCTCGGCGTCGTCCGCCGGCACGCCGAGCTTTTCAAAGCTGCGCGCAACGAAGCGGATGAGCTTTAAATGATTGACGCGCTTCATTTCTGCACGGTTCGCGTCCATGATAATTCCTCCCAACTTGAGCCGTGATACCCCTTAGCTTCGAACCTCGCTTCCCGTCAAGTTGTGCTGCTTGGTCGCGCGTCGTGAGATCACGACTCGGCATCAGCGCCGGCGACTCAGGTCTCTCTTTGTCGAGCTTCAATGCAGCCAATCGAGCAGCGCGCTTTCGAGGTAAATGATCACGGTGACCAGAACCAGCATCACCAAAATAACCGGCGTTATCTCCTTGATCCAACTCAGCGGAGTATAACCCTCGTCCACCTCCCGGCGAATAAAAGCGAAGGCGACCACCGATTGCGCCGAGCCGATATGGGTCAAGCAGCCACCGAGCGCATAGCCGGCGATCTGTGCCATCGCGAACAAATGCATAATCGTGATTTCGAGACCATGAAGCGCTCGCGACGCAAAGTCGGCAACCACGTTGTTATCCAGAATTGCCGACAGAAACGTGCAGCCGATAAACTGGGCGAACGCCACATGACCGGGGCCGAGCACTTCGACGCCCTGATGGATGAGCACCTGGAGCGCGTCGAAAAATCCCGCCTTGGTCAATAGCGTAATGGAAAGAAACAGCGGAAACAGAAAATAATACTCGGCGTATTCGTGCCGCGCCTCGCGCAACGCGAGCGCGCGCATTTTGGGGAGGGTGATGATGCCCAGCAAAGCGACCAAAAAACCGGCGAATGAGGCCACGAAGAGCGGCACATTGTGGTCGATGCCATGCGCGATCAGCAGGCCGACGAACGGCACTAGGGCTAAAGCGCCGACCTTTTGCGCCTGCACACGGCGTTTTGCAGAGCGAGCGATGACCTCGTCGACCACATCCTCCGCCTCGCTCGCGCCGTGATGGTCGCCGGCCGCGTCGAGCACGTAGTGGCGGTCAAGCGATTCCGCCAGCTCTTCGCTGACGAAATGACCCAGTAATTTTTTCCGCGTCGCTTCCGGCACATCCTCATGAACCAGACTTATTCCTAGTGTTTCGCCGTCGCGCAATCGTTGGAGGATGCGATCGGAAGTCTTGCCAAGCTCGGCGGCATGGTTCTCGATCAGCTGAACGCTGCTCAAAACCTCGCCGTGACGGGTGGCCTGCAAAAACCTCACGTCCTCGGCATTGGCGTCAATCACGTCCATGGCATCGAGGTGGATTCGTCCGCCGCCGATTTTTTGCTTTAGCTGCCAGGCGATGACGAAATAGCAGGCGATCGCCGCCGGCGCGCAATAGCGCAGGAAAAAAGCGTTATCCAGGTATGGGTGCAAGTTGGCTTTCATGATTAGATTGGGCGGCTCGCCGTAGGCCAGCCAAATGCCGCAGACGGTCGTCACCGTCGTGCAGACCATGACAGCGTAGCGCACCGCGGCCGTCGGGGCGGCCGCCAGCATCATGATGATCACCAGGGTGCGGATCGTCAGTCCGATCATTGAAACGCCGTCGAGAATTCCTGAAGCGAAAGCGACCACCGCGGTGACCGAAATCATCGTCGGCAGAATATTGCCACGATAACGCCGCAGCAGATAAAAGGTGATTCCTTCCAGTAGCCGGGTTTGCGCGATGACCGCGACAAAAAAAGTCAAACCGAGAATGAACAACATCGTGTCGGCGTGGATCAGCTCGTCCAAGCCGTGGAACGACAACAGATTGCGCCGCACCCATGGCCACCAGCCGCTCTCGGCGATTTCCCGATGCCATTGCGAATCCTCCAGTCCGCAAAAGGTCGCCACGATGACGAGAGACATGCCATACGTGAGCGCGTTTTTGTGAATTTGGTACTTGAACGAGCCGAACAGGAACAAGCCGATTATCGTGGCAAACACTTCCGCCGCCAAAAGCCCGAGCGGCAGTGTGACCGTCCTACTTGCCACGAGGAGAGCCACGGCGATAAACGCGCAACCGATCACGAATCGCGCCGCGGAAAGCATGATCACGCTTCCGCTAGCACCGTGCTCGTTATTGGTGTCACTGACCGTCATAACGCTATGTTGACTCTCCGCTCGGCAATATTCCGAGGATTAACACGCGGCGCATATGAAACCAAATTAGCTGCGCGTTTTTTCGCTTCGCGCACATACACCATCTTGGCCGCACCATCTGCGGCCTCGCAGCCGGTCGGCAACATCGCACCGCCTAGACTTGGGTCCTGCGCGCGCGGCTCCCTTGCGCCTCGAACGACTCTTCAGATTTTAATGAAGCGAGAAACTTTTCACGATTAAGCGGCGTTAACCGCGCCGAGCTTATAAGAATTGGCGCGAAGAGGGAGGGATGACATAGCAACGGCGGATGAGCGGTCCCGATCCTCGAACGGCCGGTGTCGTGAACGCCTAGCGGCTCTCGTCCGGTTTGGCGTCGCTCAGGCTCGCGAAAGCGCGCAGCAGGTCGATCACTTCGCCGCTATGGCGAATATTGTATTGCGCATGGGTAGGTGTCATGCCCACCCGAATCGAATAAGCGGAGGCGGGCAACGCCTTGAAGAAATCCTCATCCGTGGCGTCATCGCCGATGCCCAAAATGAAATCATACGCGTCGTCGGTCAGCCACGACAATGCGGCGGCGCCCTTATTCAAACCCGTGTGACGAATCTCGACGACTTTATTTCCCTGCACCACTTGGAGATCGGTCTTTGCACTCAGATTGAGCAGGTGATCGATCAATTCTGGCGCGCAAAGTCCCGCTTGCTCGGGATCGGCCATCCGATAGTGCCAAGCCACCGAATCTTCTTTCTCCTCGACGAAGGCTCCCGCCATTCGATCGGCATAAATCTCTAGGATTGGCAGCAAATGTCTTTTCCACTCATTGGACAACGGCTTGGCGCGGCGCCAGACTCGATCCCCGAATCGGAGCCATGCTCCATGCTCCGCCACCAGGCCGACTGGTAAATCGCCAAGCCACTCTTCGAGGGTCTGGCGTTCGCGGCCGCTGGCGATGACGACCGTGTTTTTTCGGTCAGCAGCGAGCGCCCGCAGCAGTTCACGGCGCGCCGGGTCAGGTCCCGCCAATCCGGGGTGTCGAACCAGCGGCGTCAAAGTCCCGTCGTAATCGAGAAAGAACAGCCGGCGGCTACTGCCTCGGTAGCGCGCGACGATATCGCCCCACGCTGCCGGCGAGAGGAGCTTGGATTCAACGCGCCTTTGCACCTCGCGCACACCCAAAAGCGTCGTCAAAAAATCGTTCGCCCATCGGGTCACGTTATAACGCCGCAACCGGCGCTGCATAAGCCGATGGCGTTTCTGTTGTTCCACAGGCGGCGTTTCCAACGCGTCCTTCAAAGCAGAGGCGATCTCGGTGCGATCATTTGGATTGATGATGATGGCTTCCGGCAGCTCTTTGGCAGCGCCGGCCATCTCACTGAGGATCAGCACGCCGGCGCCATCGCCGCGCGTCGCGACGTATTCCTTGGCGACTAAGTTCATGCCGTCCCTCAGCGGCGTCACCAGACACACGTCGCTCACGGCGTAAAGGGCGGCGAGCGAGTTAAACGGTACGTGGCGATACTGGTAAACTACGGGAGTCCAGCCGAGGCGGCCAAACCGGCCATTGATCTTGCCGACCAGCTCCTCGATCTGCCGCTTCATCAACTCGTATTGCACGACGCCGATGCGTGACGGTACGACCACCATCAAGAGCGCGACCTTGCCGTGATATTCCGGGCTGCTTTCGAGAAACAGCTCGTAGCCCTCCAAGCGGTTTGAAATCCCTTTGGAGTAGTCGAGCCGATCGACGGAAAGAATGAGCTTGAGACCGGTGAGCGTGTTTTTGAGCTGGCGGATTTCCTGCTCCGTCTCCTCGTTTGCCGTCGCTCCAGCGAATTTGTCGACATCGATACCCATTGGAAAGGTGTCCACTTTGACGATGTGATCGGCCGCCAGCACCTGACTCATCTGATACTCATAACCGAGTATCCGCAGCACGCTCTGCAAAAAATGGTGCGTGTATTCGTACGTGTGAAAGCCAACCAGGTCCGCTCCTAGAAGCCCTTCCAAGATGTCACGGCGCCATTCCCCCGGCAGTAGGCGAAATACCTCGAAGGAGGGAAATGGAATATGCAGAAAAAAGCCGATCGACAATTGTGGTCGACGAGCTTTTAACAAGCGCGGTAGCAACATCAAATGATAATCGTGCACCCACACGACATCGTCGGGTCGCAATATCGACTCAAGCGCATCTGCGAACAATTGATTGATTTGTTTATATTGCTCCCAAAATGTCTTTTGGTAAACCGTATAGGAGGGAAAATAGTGAAACAATGGCCAGATCGTAGCGTTGCAAAATCCGAGATAGAAGTGCTCCATCTGCTCTTCTGTGAGAAATACCGGATAGGATTGAAATCGGGCTAGAGCTTCGCGGATTACTTCATCTTGCAGGGACGCATCAACGCTGCCGGGCCAGCCAACCCATAGATGCTCGGCAGGAAGCGCTGAAGTCTGCTCACGCGATTCGCGGAAGGAAGCAAGACCCGTGACCAAACCTCCAGCGCTCGGATGAAACACGATCCGGCCGTCTTCAACATCGATATTGAACGGTAAGCGGTTCGAAACGATAACCAACCTTCGCCCGTCAAGGTCGGCACGGGCCGCTTCTCGGGAGAGCAAAGAATCCGTCACAATAAGGCCCTATCCCAGGTCACGCACCATTTTATCACGTGTCAACGCCATGTCACCCGAATTCGCCATGAGTAAAATAAGCCACAATTTCAGCTCGTCTTGGCGTGCGACTTAAGCAATTGGGAAAATTGCTTGTGAAGTTTGTTCAATTTCGGCGGGATTGTGTATTGGCAGTAAGGTTGATACGGATTATTCGCATAAAATTTCTGATGGTAGTCTTCCGCCGGGTAGAACTCTGTCAACGGCTCAAGGGTCGTTACGATCGCGTTTCTGAAGTTCTGGGCTTCATCGAGCTCTTTAATGAATGCGGCACCTTGCTGTCTTTGCTCTTCATCGGCGTAGAAGATTGCCGAACGGTACTGAGTGCCGCTGTCATTGCCCTGACGGTTCAGCGTCGTCGGGTCATGAGTGGCAAAGAACACCGTCATCAGATCACGGAAGGAAATCTCGTCGGGGTCGAATTCGATTTTAATCACTTCCGCGTGTCCGGTGCTTCCCGAGCAAACTTGCTCGTAAGTCGGATTCTTCGTCGTGCCGCCGGCGTAACCGGAGACCACGGAGTGCACGCCGCGCAACTCGTCGAACACCGCTTCCGTGCACCAGAAACACCCGCCGCCAAACACGGCGATGTTATTGTTTCGATTGCTCATTCGACCCCCGATTCATGGTTGCTTTCGCGTCGCAATTCACACTCCAAAGGTGATCCCCCGCGCCCGCCGCCTAAGAATTGACGGTCGGTCAATTCACCAGAAGCGCAATGTGCATCTGTTTCCGGCGATTTTGGCGTGCGATCGTGCGAAGTTCAAGACCGTAATGACCCTCCTTTGACGGTTCAAACCAACCCTTCATTGTAATGACTCTTCGGCACGAAATTGAAAAAGTGTCCTGAACCCTCGATGATCCGCTGGGAATGTGGCGTCCCAGCCGGGATATTCACTCCGAGCGGGCTCTCCGCAACGACCTTCTCATCGCCGATCTGGAACTCGATCTTCAGGCCTGCGAGCCCGGCCCCGGTGCCGATCGCAATATGCTGGGTGTCGCAGTTATGGCTGTGCATCTCGACGTAACTGGCCTGTGTTGGCGACACCTCGGAGACGCTGCGCACGACCGTATAGAACCCCGCTTGCGGTTTCAGCTTGCCGTCGACGAACACGTAACGAGCGCCCGGCGCCGCATCGGTGTGATATTTGATTTCCGTGGTCGGCCGTACATCCGGATGAAAGATGTAGCTGGCAAACTTGGCGAAATCACGTTCACCTTGGACGAGATCGAACGGCTGATTTTCGTGAGTGTAGCCGCGACTGCGGAATAACACCGTCACTGTGCCGGCGCCGCTGGTTACCTTATACTCGTGCACCACGCCTCGCGGAATGTAGACGGTAGCCGGTGACGCGATAGTATGGATCTTGCCTTCAAAGATGATCTGGCCTTCCAAACCCGTAAGATCGCGATTGTTGCCGATAAAATAGTAAAACTCGTCCGTGTTGTGGCGGTGTGGCACTTGATAATCGGGAACCGGGGACGGCAAATTCTTCGCTTCATGAATTGCGACATAAACGTCGGCATCCGGATGGGAATCGCGGTTGATAAAAATATGGCGCGTTACCGGCAGCTCAATCCGCTCACGCAGGGGCCGCTTCTCTTCGAACTTGCCGCCGACCACTCCCGGCCGCGCGCTGACGATGTATTTTTCCAGCTTCATGAGACCTCCAAATCCAACCGTTAGAAGAAACTATCCACCCGCGATGGACCCTGTCAAACTCGCGCATCGTCTAGTGACTGTCGGGCGGGCGGCTAAAGCTTCGGGAAAATTCGTCGTCCTTACTTAACACAAAAAAAGATTTCTTGCTTCAGCTCAGCAAATAACCGATCTGTCATCTCGAACAGAGCGTGAGACCTTGAGCTGAGTGACGATTGCCCGCGCCCGACAATTCTTGACTTCCACCTATGAACATGATTTTTCTCTAGTTTCTGGCAGAAAGTTAGGAGGACCCACATGGCCAAGATGTTAGTTGCCGGTGCGCAAGTCGATTCCGACAGCGGGCAGACCACCGAAGTCCGCAATCCGGCGACCGGCGAACTTGTCGATACCGTTCCCAGAGGAACCATCCTAGATATCCGGCGCGCGATCGATGCCGCCCAAGGCGCGCTAAAAAAATGGTCCGCCATGGCGCCGTCCAAGCGGGGCGCTATTTTGTTGGCCGCCGGTCATACGATTCTGCAAC
>JAICHC010000120.1 GCA_025922795.1 Candidatus Binatia bacterium
AGGAATATTTGCCCCACTTTAAACCCAAGGTGACGCTGTGGTTTTATTTTGAGCTGAATGACCTCGCTGATTTAGCCCAGGAAACCCGAAGCGGCTTACTGAAGCGCTATTTGCAAGGCAATTTCAACCAAGGTCTGATCACAAGACAAACCGAAATCGATCAGGTCCTCAGCCACTACGCCGATAAAAAGATAGAGGAAGCCAACAACAGTCGCGCCGACCTCGAAGACACGCTGAAGATCATCAAATTATCTACTGTGCGGACGAAATCGGGTTTGGTTAATGGAATATCTCAAACGCAATCTGATGAATTGCACATAAAATTATTCCGCGAGGTTCTGCAAGATGCTCGCGCCTTCGTCGGTACGTGGAACGGTTTACTGTATTTCGTTTATCTTCCAGCCTGGCAACGATATACAGGACGCCAGGCTACCAGCGTCAATCGAGATGCAATACTCAATCTAGTAAGAGGGCTCAACATTCCTGTGATTGACATTCATGAGGCTTTCCAAGCGCACGGCGATCCCCTGCGACTCTTCCCCAGCGGACAACAAGGCCACTACAATGAAGAGGGTCACCGCTTGGTTGCAGAAACAATCCTACGTCACTTGTCGTTGCGCTCTTCATCCTCAACTACCGGTCGAGGGTTGCGGCAGGAAAATCGATTGACGGTGCGGCATATGCCTTCCGTGCTGCAAAGAGTGGGACGAGCGCGACAGGCCGATTGACGCGCGCGAGCGAGAGCTATTGCGACGTTTCCAAAAATGTAACCGAACCCCAAAGCCGGTTTACCGCCGCCCGCTGTTCGGCTCCCGTCTTGAGCTTGGATTTCTGGTTTCATGATTGCGTTTCGTAGCGCAGATGCGCTGGATGCGCCGAAGCGTCCGCGTTGATGTGGCCATGAGAGCCGCAGGCCCAAACCGGGTGACGTCAGCTAGGTGATTTTTTGAAGGCCGACGACGTTTGCGGAAGCCTTCGGCTTGGAAAATGGCAAGATGGATGGTAGACAAAATCCGGGTCGGAAAACTCACGCAACCTAAGTCCTTGAAATCGGCATCGGAGGGGTGGGTGAGCGGTTGAAACCACCGGTCTTGAAAACCGGCGTCCCGTAAGGGACCGCGAGTTCGAATCTCGCCCCCTCCGCCAGCAAAACCGCACGTTTGCAAACGATTCCCACCCTTCTGCATCACGAAGTAATGGAGCACGGCTCGCGCACTTGCGTAACCTTTATGGCTCTGGCGGGAATGTGTCACAAAAGGATGGTGCTGCATGGCGAACGATAAGGCGGCTTCGCTGCAATTTCTCGGGGCAGCCGGCGGAGTTACGGGCTCGAAATTTCTATTTTCCCACGGTGACGATCAAGTTTTGATCGACTGCGGGTTGTTTCAGGGGCTGAAAGAACTGCGCCAGAGAAATTGGGCGCCGTTGCCGATCAACCTGTCGCGCTTACGCGCGGTGATTTTAACGCACGCGCACATCGATCATTCGGGTTACTTGCCGCGGATCGTCGGCAAGGGTTACAAGGGTCCGGTCTTCGCTACGCCGGGCACCTGCGATCTCTTAGGAGTGATGCTGCCGGATGCAGCGCACTTGCAAGAGGAAGAAGCGCGTTACGCCAATCGCAAGGGTTATTCGAAGCATTCGCCGGCGTTGCCGCTTTATACCGTCGAAGATGCCGAGCGTTCGTTGAGGCTTTTGCGTCCGGTACGCTTGGAAGAATCGGTCGAAGTGATCAAGGGCGTGTTTTTGGATTATGGCCGAGTCGGCCACATCCTCGGCGCAGGTTCGGTACGGTTATCATTTCAGCTGAACGGCCAGAAGAGAACTTTGATGGATTCTGGCGATCTCGGCCGCTACGATCGACCGATTCTCAAGGATCCGGAGCCGGCGGGAAGCGCCGATTGGCTGCTGATTGAATCGACCTATGGCAATCGGATTCATCCTAAGGAATCGGAAGGAGAACTGCGCAGCGTCGTCAAGGAAATTGCCGAGCAGCGCGGTTGTCTTTTGATTCCGGCTTTTGCCATCGGCAGGACACAGGATTTGGTATATACGATTCGACGAATGGAAGATGCCGGTGAAATCCCGCCGATCCCCGTATATGTCGATAGTCCAATGGGGATAGAAGCCACCCAGATATACTCGCACCACACCGCCGAGCACGATTTTGAGATGGCGCAGCTCAGCAATCATGACCGTAACCCACTTCGGTCGCGAGCTATGGTTGTCGCCAAATCACCTGAGCAATCAAAAGCGATCAATAACTTCAAAGGCCCTCTCATCATTATTTCTGCCAGCGGAATGGCGACTGGCGGTCGCGTTTTGCATCATCTCAAGCATCGGCTGCCCAATCCGGATACGACCGTGCTCTTGGTCGGATATCAGGCGGAAGGGACGCGTGGCAGGCTGCTGCAGGAGGGTGCTAAAAGCGTCAAATTACTCGGGGAGGCGATTCCAGTACGTGCGAAGATCAAGGTCCTCGACGGCTTCTCGGCGCATGCTGATCGGGCTGAAATCTTGCGCTGGCTGCGTACGTTCAAAAAGGCGCCGAAGATGACCTACATCGTGCATGGCGAGCCGCCGGCTGCCCAAGCCCTGGCTGCAGTGATTCGCGAGCAGCTCCAGTGGAAAGTGGAAATTGCGAGGCACCAACAGGTTGTGCCGCTAGGATGATCTCGCTGAACGCCCGGCTGTAGCATAGGCGAGAGTCCCCTTCGGCAAGTCTCAAGGAGTGAGCCGCCCGGTCCAACTGCGTGTTGATCGTTTCAATTTGTCACTTGGCGGTGCCGGCGAACTATACTCGCGGGCTTTTAATTTCAGTCAGGCTCAACTAATTGCGTTAGGCTTGCTGATATCGCAACCCAATTTTACTGCCAGGATGAGCCGCAATCTCACACGCCCGTTGGTGGCGTGATGCAGGTGATGTATTAGCAGGCGCGGAGGGTTCGTGGACTGCCATCCGCCATGGCCTTCCAAAAAACGCTATTGTTTCCATTTTCCCCGTGATTGGAGTAAGTAGAGCCTACAAACGCGAGCAATGGCGGGGATTTTCCGCCGACGATGCGGTTCGATCAAGCTATGCCGATATTGAAAGTCGAAGGGCTGACTAAACTCTTCAAAGAGGTGAGAGCGCTCGACGAAGTCAGCTTCGAGTTCGACAAAGGCATTCTCTCATTTCTCGGTCCTTCCGGTTGCGGTAAGACGACGTTGCTCAGATCGATCGCCGGCCTCGAAGTGCCGGACGCGGGCTCAATTTCGATCGCTAATAAAGTTCAGACTTCCATCGAGCGTGGCGTGCTCGTGCCGCCGTACGCGCGCGAGATCGGTTTCGTGTTTCAGAATTACGCGCTGTGGCCGCACATGACGGTTTTTAAGAACGTCGCTTTTGGCCTGAAGCTGCGCAAGAAGCCGAACGATGAAATCGGGCGTAAAGTCATGTCGGCGCTCGATCTGGTTGGCTTAAAAGGGCACGAGCAGAGGTATCCGTCGCAACTGAGCGGCGGCCAGCAGCAGCGCGTTGCTCTGGCGCGCAGCCTGGCGTTAGAGCCCAGGCTTATTCTGCTAGATGAGCCGCTCAGTAACCTCGACGCGAAGCTACGCGAAGAAATGCGCATCGAGATCAAGCGGTTGATCCACAAAGTCGCTATCAGCGCGCTGTATGTCACGCACGACCAAGAGGAGGCTTTCACGATCTCTGACGCCGTCGTGGTGATGAACGCCGGCAGGATTCTTCAATACGGGGCGCCGGACGAGATTTACAATCGGCCGGTGCATCCTTTCGTCGCCTCCTTTGTCGGCCATTCGATGCTGGTGGACGGCAAAGTGACGAAAATCGAGGGCGGCAGTTGCTTCGTCAATGTGCCGGAGTTCAATGGCGCCAATCTGGTATCGCCGGCGCCGCAACGAGTTGCGGCCGGAGACTCTTGCAAGGTTGTGATCCGAACCACCGAGGTCAAGCTGAGCCATGACGGCTTTCCCGCCGGAACGGATAACGTGATCGAAGGAGTGATGACCAGCCGCGAATATCGCGGCGGATTGATCGACCACCGGGTGCAAATCGGCTCGAAGGAATTGGTCGTCACGTCGCACAAACTCTGTCCGATGATTCGGGTCAACGGCGGCGGTAAAACCTTTGTGGCCATTGACCGCTCCTCGATCAGCTTGATCGTGGTGGGCTCATGAGCGCGCGGGTTTGAAAATCCGAAGCTTGTGGAAAGGAGCTGGGTCACGGCCAACCTGAATTCTTTTAGAATTACGATGCGCCAAGGCACGCTCGTGCCGTTGATCGCCAGCACCATCGCAGGGGCGGCGATCATCACTCCCGTGATCGTCGTACTGTGGCGGAGCTTTACCACCGGCCGGTTGGGATTCACCGTGGGCCTTAACTTGACCAACTACATGCGCGTGTTCGGTGATAAAGATATTTTGCCGATGCTCAGTAATTCTGTGATCTACGCGGCTGGCTCGGCCCTGCTTGGCACCGGCGTCGGCGCTTTGCTCGCATGGATCGTCGCCCGCACCAATACGCCGGGGAAAGGATTGGTCGAGCTGATGCCGCTCTATCCGATCCTCATGCCGCCGATCATGAAAAACATCGCGTGGATTTTGCTGCTTGCTCCCAAGTCGGGGATTCTCAATGGCATGTTGAATCAGTATCTCGGCATCGACACGCCGGTGTTCAATGCTTTCAGCATGGCCGGCATGATTTGGGTCTTCGGTTTGGCTTGTGTGCCGCTGGGATATCTTTTTCTCCTGCCGGTATTTCTCTCGTTCGATCCGTCGCTCGAAGAGAGCGCGTACATTGCCGGAAGCCGGCCGGTGCATACGATGATGAAAATCACCTTTCCACTCGCTGGGCCGGCGTTTCTTTCGGCCTTCGTGCTGAATCTTCTTCGCGGATTGAGATCCTTTGAGACGCCGGTGCTACAAGGAACTCCCGGCAACATCAAAGTTTTCGTCAGCCGCGTTTACGATTCCATGGCGCTCGAATTCAACACGGGCTTGGCGACAGCCTATAGCGTGATATTGATCGTGCTCTCGGTCATCACTCTGTATTTCTACGTGCGCGCAACGCGCTTTTCCGAACGCTACGCGACGATCACCGGCAAAGGGTACCGGGTTAAAGTCATCGATATCGGACCCTGGAGATACCTGACCTTCCTCGCCGTGTTCGTTTATTTCCTGGCCGGCATCTTGATCCCGTTCATCGTGCTGATCGTAGTGTCGATGATTCCCTACTTCGACTATGAAACTTTCATGAGCTTTCCAAGCAACGCCGTGTTGACGAATTACTTCACCGTCTTGAAGCATCCGAGCTTCGTTACCGGGCTCTATAATTCGCTGGTATTGTCGGTGAGCATCGCGGTGATCACCGTGTTGGCTGGCATCGTGATGGCGTTTACGATCTACCGCACACGCGCCGCCGGCACCAAGCTGTTCGAATTTATAGGTACCGTGCCTCTGGCCTTTCCGCCGCTAGTTTTGTCGGTCGGCTTGGTGATCATTTTTCTCGGCACGCCGCTCTACAACAGTTTGCTCGCCTTGGGTATCGGTCTGTTCGTCGCCTACTTTCCCTACGCGTTTAGAAACGCCTCCGGCTCGATCGTCAACATCCACAAAGAGCTTGACGAAGCGGCCTGGGTGCACGGCGCGCGCTGGCGCCATGTATTCTTCAAGATTACGCTGCCGATTCTCAAGCCGTCGGTCGGGGGGGCGCTCTTCTATATATTCATCGAAGCGATCCGCAATGTCGATGTGGCGGTGTTGCTGACGTCGCCCGGGAAGGAGTACGGTCCGGTGACGTTGTTCGAATACTTCCGGCTTGGACAATGGGCGGAGGCGGCGGCTGGCGGGGTGATCTATTTGATTATATTGGTGGTGGCCGTCTCGACGGCCAAATTTGTTTTCAAACTGAGGTTCAGTCTGTAGTGCGTAGTCAAGTCGAAATCCAATGAAAAGGGGGACGGATCAAAATGATGAGCAAATCCATGAAGGTGACCGCGATCGGGTTGGCCATCGGCTTGTGTTTCGCCAGTGTGGCCGGAGCGGCGCAGAAAGCCGGTCCCGGCCAAGGAACAAAGGGAACCACCGGCTCTGGTGCTACCGCGCAAGCGGCAAAGGCTTTCGAGAAAGCGAGTGCCGAACTTTACGCGAAGGCCAAAAAGGAAGGCAATCTGGTCGTTTATTCCGTCTGGGACGTCGAGCATCTAAGGATCATTAGCGATACATTCATGAAGCGGTATCCGGGCATAAAAGCGACTTATTGGCAAGCACGCAACCCGGAGATTGTCACGCGGGTTTTGACCGAACTGCAGGGCGGCCAGTCGAGTTTCGACGTTGTGTTGTCAGATAACGCTCCGTCGGTCATCCGCGCGGCAGGCGGGATCATGAGCTATGAGACGGCGCAAAAAGAGGTGTTGTTGTTGCACGACCCGGGAATCCCAACGGTTAGCCTGCAGATCCAGGCGCTCGCTTTCAACACCAGGAAGATGAAGCCAGCGGAGGCGCCAAAAAATTGGGAAGACGTAGCCAACCCTAAATACAAGGGCATGATTGCATTGGACGATCCTATGCGGGCGGGTCCCTTGAGCTCGATGCTGTCAGCTTTAAAGACTCAATGGAACGATGATGGGCGCTTCAATAAATTTCTCCTGGGACTCAAGGCGCTGAAGGTGCCGGTGCATAAAAGCACGAGCGCGATGTTCAGGCTGTTGGTTTCCGGTGAGTACAATATCGCCATGCCAGCGCTGTTGCACGATGTGATGGAAGAAATGCATAAAGGCGCTCCGGTGAGTTACGTTAAGACCAATCCACCGGTCTTGTTTCCTCGCCATGCGGGCATTTACGTCAAGTCGCCCCATCCGAATGCGGCCAAACTGTTTGCCGAGTGGCTGATCTCCGAGCAGGGGCAGAAAGCCCTCGATTCAGTCGGCCGCGAGTCATCGCGTATCGATTTCAAATCGAAGACTTCGATCGAGTCGGCGTTCGGCAAGGGCGCAAAGACACTGCCGGTCACTGACAAGCTCTTTCTCGAAGATCCGAAGAAATGGCTCGATAGTTTCGTGAAACCGATCTGGGAAGGCTAAAGTTCGGACCGAAGTGCAATGGATGGCTGATCAAAAAAGTGCCGGACGCCGCGAGCGCCAACCCTTTTTTGATGCGGCAACGCTGGAACTTGGATGAAGACGGTCACGTGCCAGCCGGCCGATCGAATCGCTACCGGCGATTGTAGAAAAGCGCAATTGCGTATGCTAGTTTTACGAACTTAAGCACTGCACGTTGTGCATCGTTCGCCGATGGTTTTGTTGCGCGGTTGTTAGCGTCTCAAGAGCCGGGCGCGAGAATTCAGACCGTTACGGAGAGATGGCCGAGTGGTCTAAGGCGCACGCCTGCTAAGCGTGTGTACCCCAAAAGGGTACCGAGGGTTCAAATCCCTCTCTCTCCGCCATTCAGCGTAACGCGTGGCAGATCTCAGAGCGATTGTGAGATTTTGCAATTGGTTAAATCGTTTGGCGCCCGTAGCTCAATTGGACAGAGCACCAGACTACGGATCTGGGGGTTGGGGGTTCAAATCCCTCCGGGCGCGCCACTTCCCGCTTTAGCGCGGGCATAA
>JAICHC010000121.1 GCA_025922795.1 Candidatus Binatia bacterium
CTCAATTACCTGAATGGGGTTTTCTGCGCTCGGGAAGAGCGCGCACAATTCAACCAAATTTATAAACGCTTCACCGGAATTGACACTTCCTGTGCCACACTCACGATCGAGAAGAAGCGGTTGATGATCGGCAAATACATGGCGGGCGACATAGAAGGCCTCGCCTTTCTGTTGAAGAACGTTTCCAGCCGCGACCGCCACGCGGCCGACGTCACCCTTTATGGACTCAAAAGAGCGTTGGTCGAAGTCTTGGCGTTTTTTCCGGTCTATCGCAGTTATACCAGCCGCGACCAGTGCAGCGCCGAAGACCGTGCTTGGCTCAGCGTCGCGGTCGAGCATGCCAAAGCGGCCAACCCAGGCTTGCTGTTCGAATTAAACTTTATCGAACGATTTCTCCTGTTGCGCTTCGAGGATCACCATTCTGAGGAAGAAAAAAGCGACTGGACCCACTTCGTGATGCGGTTCCAGCAACTGACCGGACCGCTTATGGCCAAGGGATTGGAGGATACGGCTCTGTACGTCTACAATCGATTGCTGTCGCTGAACGATGTCGGCGGCGATCCCGATCATTTCGGCGTTTCGGTCGATGAATTTCATGACTTTATTCGGCGTCGCCACGAACTATGGCCGCACACGATGAACGCGACCGCGACGCACGATACCAAACGCGGCGAGGATGCGCGGGCGAGAGTCAACGTGCTTTCCGAGCTGCCCGAGGAGTGGGAGCAACATCTCAGGTCCTGGAGCAGAATCAACCGCCGGAAAAAATTGATGATCAAAGGCGATGAAGCGCCGGATCGCAATGATGAGTATTTGCTCTATCAGACATTGATCGGCTCGTATCCTGTCGATGGTGCGCAGGAAGGAGACTTTTTAGAGCGCTTGAAGTCGTACTTGATCAAGGCGGTGCGCGAAGCCAAGGTTCACACCGAATGGCTCAAGCCGGATCTGGCTTACGAACGGGCTTTCATTGATTTTGCCGAAGCGATCCTGGACCCGTCGGATGATCGTTTCCGCGCCGAGTTTATGCCGTTCCTCAACCGGATCGCCTATGGCGGCATGTTCAACTCGCTGGCGCAAACTCTGCTGAAGATGACGGTGCCGGGGGTTCCCGATATTTATCAAGGCAGCGAGCTTTGGGACTTGAGTTTCGTCGACCCGGACAATCGCCGAGCGGTGGATTTCGCCGCGCGAGCGCGTTGCCTGAAAGAGCTCAAGGCCGCTGAGTTGAGGGATCCTTTGGGTCTGCTGCAGGACCTGCTTTCTCACTGGCAAGACGGCCGCATCAAGCTGTATTTAATGGCAAAGTTGCTACAGTTCCGCCGTGCTTATGCTGATCTGTTCGCCTCCGGCGAATACCTCCCGCTCCAAGCCACAGGTGAGATGGGCAAGCGGGTTTGTGCCTTTGCCAGACGGCGAGGTCGAGTGTGGGTATTGGCGATCGCGCCGCGGCTGGTCGGGCAAGCCGCTTATCACGGCTATGCGCCGCTGGGCGAGGATCGGTGGGGTGTAACTGCGCTCACGCTGCCGGCGGAGGCGCCGCGTGACTGGCGCGACGTGGTAAGCGGGGAGACTCTCAAGGTGGCGCCGCCGCCAGTCTCAAATCGTTTGTCGTTGGGGAACGTATTCAAGCATTTTCCAGTGGCATTGCTCTATCACGAGAAAGCCATGGGCCCGTTCCAGTCTGTTGAGGAAAACGAGCATGCAACCATTATCGAGCATCCTGCATGAGGGAATCGATCGCGTCATTATCGAAGGGGTCGCGCCGGAAATCGACGGCGGGCGGTTTCCGGTCAAGCGCATCCGCGGCGAGTCGCTAGCGGTCGAAGCGGATATCTTCGTCGACGGCCACGACGAGATCTCGGCAGTGCTTCTGTTTCGCCGGGAGCAGGATAAAGAATGGCGCGAGGCGCCGATGGCGCCGTTGATTAACGACCGCTGGCGTGGCGTGTTCGTTGCCAACGAGCTCGGGCCCTACGTTTACACCTTGAGCGCATGGATCAATCGTTTTAAGTCGTGGCGCCGGGATCTGCGCAAAAAAGCCGAGGCCGGCGCGCACACGGATCTGGATATGCAGACGGGCGCTCTGCTGGTTGAAGAAGCGAGCAAGCGCGCCAGCGGCGCCGACGCAAAGAAACTTGCCGAGTGGGCGAAGAATTTGAGTGCGAAGAATCAAACGTTGGAGACCAAGTTGGTCCAAGCGCTGAGCGACGAGCTTGACGCCCTCATCGACCACTACCCCGAGAGAAAGGGCGCGACCCGATACGACAAGGAATTGGTTGCCGTGGTTGACCGCGAGAAGGCTCGTTTCAGCTCGTGGTACGAGCTGTTCCCACGCTCGTCCGCGGCCAAGCCCGGTGCGCACGGGACCTTCAAAGACTGCGAACCGCTGCTTTCCTACGTGGCCGAAATGGGGTTCGATATTCTCTATCTGCCACCCATTCATCCGATCGGGCGGACGCATCGCAAGGGAAAGAATAATACGGTCACTGCCAGCGCCAACGACCCCGGCAGCCCGTGGGCGATCGGCGCCGAGGAGGGGGGTCATAAAGCCATTCATCTGGCGCTCGGCACGATCGAGGACTTTAAACGTTTCGCGAAAAAGGCCGAGTCCCTGGGTCTCGAGATCGCGCTGGACTTGGCCTACCAGTGCAGCCCCGATCATCCTTACGTCAAGGACCATCCGCAGTGGTTTCGCTGGCGCCCGGACGGCACCGTTCAGTACGCCGAAAACCCGCCGAAAAAATATGAGGATATCTACCCGCTCGATTTCAGCTCGGAGCAGTGGCGCGAGCTCTGGCGAGAATTAAGGAGCGTCGTGCAATATTGGATCGACCAGGGCGTGCATATCTTTCGCGTCGACAATCCGCATACCAAGCCGCTGCCGTTCTGGGAGTGGCTGATCAATGACGTGAAGAAGGATCACCCGGAGGTCATTTTTCTCTCCGAGGCATTCACGCGTCCGAAACTGATGTACAATCTGGCCAAGCTGGGTTTCAGCCAATCGTATACATATTTTACCTGGCGCAACACCAAGTCCGAGCTGACCCAATACTTCAAAGAGCTGACCGAAACCGATGTGCGCGAGTACTTTCGTCCCAATTTGTGGCCGAATACGCCGGATATTTTAAGCGAATACCTTCAGTTCGGCGGCCGGCCCGGATTCATGACGCGGCTCGTGCTCGCCGCCACACTCGGCGCCAGCTATGGCATTTACGGTCCGGCGTTCGAGCTGCTCGAGGCGCGCCCGCGCGAACCCGGCAGCGAAGAGTATTTAGACTCCGAGAAATACGAGATCAAGCAGTGGGATAGAGACCGAGCGGACAGCCTCAAGGAATTCATCGCTCGGGTCAACCGCATTCGCCGCGAGAACCCGGCGCTGCAGAGTGATCGGGGCCTGCGCTTCCATGAAACCGATAACGAGCAGATCATCTGTTACACCAAACAGTCGGAGGATCTTGACGACGTGATCGCCGCAGTGGTGAATCTGGATCCGCACCATGTGCAGTCCGGTTGGGTGAAGATTCCCGTCGAGACGCTCGAGCTCGGCCCCCAGGACGCCTATCAGGCGCATGACCTTTTGACCGGCGCACGGTTTCTCTGGCAAGGGCCGAGAAATTACGTGGAGCTCAACCCGCAGGCGGTCCCCGCCCATATTCTGCGCCTGCGGCGACGTGTTCGGCGGGAACAAGACTTTGATTATTTCATGTAAGGATTATGAAAGCGGCAAAAAGAAGCTCCGGCGATATTGCTCTCGAAGACGACCCGCTCTGGTACAAGGACGCGGTCATTTACGAACTCCATGTCCGCGCGTTTGCCGACGGTAACGCGGACGGCATCGGCGACTTCAAGGGATTGACTCAAAAACTCGACTACCTGCACGATCTCGGCGTCACCGCGCTTTGGTTGTTGCCTTTCTATCCATCACCCTTAAAGGACGACGGTTATGATATCGCCAGCTACAGCGAGATCCACCCGGATTACGGCACGCTCAAGGACTTCAAAAGTTTTTTAAAGGAAGCGCACCGCCGCGGCCTGCGGGTGATCACCGAGCTGGTCGTTAACCATACCTCGGATCACCATCCGTGGTTTCAGCGCGCGCGTCGCGCCGCGTCAGGCAGCAAGGAGCGCGACTTCTACGTCTGGAGCGATAATCAGGAGCGGTACAAGGAAGCGCGCATCATCTTCAAGGATTTTGAAACTTCCAACTGGGCGTGGGATCCGATCGCCAAGGCTTACTACTGGCATCGATTTTACTCGCATCAACCCGACCTGAATTTTGCCAATCCGGCGGTCAAGCGGGCGATATTCGATGTGGTTGATTTCTGGCTGGATATGGGTGTCGACGGCCTGCGTCTGGACGCGGTGCCTTACTTGTTCGAACGGGACGCCAGCAGTTGCGAGAATCTGCCGGAAACCCATCTGTTTTTAAAGGAGCTGCGCAGTCACGTCGACGGAAACCATCACAATCGCATGCTGCTCGCCGAGGCCAACCAATGGCCCGAAGAGGCCGTGACTTATTTCGGCAGCGGTGACGAATGCCACATGGCGTTTCACTTCCCCTTGATGCCGCGCATTTTCATGTCCGTACACATGGAAGATCGCTTCCCGATCGTCGACATTCTCGGCCAGACGCCGGAGATTCCCGCGAATAGTCAATGGACGTTGTTTCTGCGTAACCATGACGAGCTGACCCTCGAAATGGTGACCGATGAGGACCGCGATTACATGTATAAGGTGTACGCCAGCGATCCCAAGGCGCGGATCAATCTCGGCATCCGCCGCCGCTTGGCGCCGCTGCTCGGAAACAACCGCAGAAAGCTCGAATTGCTTAATTGCTTGCTCTTTTCGCTGCCCGGGACGCCGGTGGTTTACTACGGCGACGAGATCGGCATGGGGGACAATTTTTACCTCGGCGACCGCAACGGCGTGCGCACGCCGATGCAGTGGAGCGCGGACCGCAACGCCGGCTTTTCCCAAGCCAACCCGCAGCGCCTGTTTCTGCCGATCATCATCGACCCGGAGCATCATTACGAGGCGATCAACGTCGAAGCGCAGCAGCAGAATCTAAGCTCGACGCTATGGTGGATGAAGCGGCTAATCATGTTGCGTAAGCGCTATCATGCGTTCGGCCGCGGCACGACCGAATTTCTTTATCCGGAAAATCGCCGTGTGCTGGTTTTTATCCGCCGCCTGGACGATGAGATCATCCTGACTGTGGCCAATCTGTCACGCTTCGTGCAGTGCGCCGAGCTGGATCTTTCGGAATTCAAAAGCCGAGTGCCGGTGGAGCTTTTTGGTCAGACCGAGTTTCCGCCGATCGGCGAGCTGCCCTATTTCATCACCTTGGGACCGCATGGCTTTTACTGGTTCAAGCTCGAAAACGTACAGGCGACGGCACCGCGCCCGCCTGAGGAAGTGCCGCTTGCCGCGCTTGAAGTGCCCGGCGCCTGGGAGCAGATCTTCTCGCGCGCGGGCAAATCCGGGCTGGAAAAAATTCTCCCGCGCTATCTGAAAAATTGCCGCTGGTTCGGCGGCAAGGCGCGCAAGATGCGATCGGTCAGCGTAACCGAAGCGATCGCGGTGCCGGCGGATGGACAGGAGGCCTACTTTACTGCTGTGGAAGTGGCCTACGGGGAAGGCCAGCCTGAGACGTACCTTTTGCCGCTGGCCTTTGTCACCGGCGAACGAGCCGCCGAGTTGCAGCAATCTTCGCCTCAGGCGGTGGTGATACGGCTCAAAAGCAAGCAGGCCGGGGAAGTGACCGAGGGGATCGTCGTCGACGCGCTTTACGATCGCGAGTTCCTCAAGACCTTACTCGGCGCGATTGCGCACCGGCGCAGCCTGCGCGGAAAGTCCCTTGAAGTTTTTGGTGCCCCGTCGAAACACTTTCGCGCTTTACGGGGACCGTCGCAGACGTCTTTGGAGCCCGCGCTCATAAGAAAGGAGCAGAGCAACACGTCGGTTGTCTATGGCGACCGCTTTATCCTCAAAATTTTTCGGCGATTGCAGGACGGAGTGAATCCCGATTTGGAGATCGGTCGCTTCATCACTGAAAAGACTTCTTTCGAGTACGTGCCCAAATTGGCGGGCAGCTTTCAGTTGCGCTATCACAACAACAGCGTCGCGACCGTGGGCATCCTGCAAAGCTACGTCAGAAACCAGGGCGATGCATGGCGCTACACGCTGGATCACCTCGCCGATTTTTTTGAGGCATGCTCGGCGCTCACCGAGCTGCCGGCAGAAATGCGCCGTCCGCTAAGCCATATGGTGGATTTTGCCGATCGTGAAGTGCCTGACGCAGCGCGCGAGTTGATCGGCACCTACCTCGCATCGGTGGGGCTGCTCGGGCGGCGGACCGGCGAGCTTCACGTCGCGCTCGCTTCCGATAACCAGGATCCCGACTTCACGGCCGAGGCCTTCACCCCGTTCTATCGCCGCGCCGCTTACCAGAGCATGCGCACTCTTGCCGATCGCGCCCTGGGGTCGCTGCGCGAGCGGTTAAAAACTTTGCCGGAGGAAGTGCGTGACGAGGCCGAGCGGGTGCTTGGTCTCAAGAATGAGATTTTTAGCCGCTTCCGCTTTATCGTGGACCAAAAAATCACCGCCCTGCGGATTCGATGTCACGGCGATTATCACCTCGGCCAAGTGCTGTTTACCGGCAAGGATTTCGTTATCACCGACTTTGAGGGCGAACCGGCGCAGCCGATCGCCGAGCGACGCAGCAAGCGCTCACCGCTGGTTGATATCGCGGGTATGCTGCGGTCATTTGATTATGCGGGGCTTTCGGCGCTCAGAAGCAGCGATTTCCGGCCGGAAGCTTTGTCCCATTTGACCGCGGCATCAAATAGCTGGGTTTTCTGGGTATCGGTGGTGTTTCTCCAGGCTTATCTCGAGGCCACTCACAGCGGCGGGTTTTTACCGGCGGCGAAACCGGAACTCAAAGCCCTCCTCGATTTGTACCTGCTCCACAAAGGTGTTTACGAGCTCAATTATGAGCTGAACAATCGGCCCGAATGGGTCGGTGTGCCGATTCGCGGCGTTCTCGATATTTTGCAACCCGCCCACTAGTCTAGCCGGGGGCCATTCGCAACGCTAGCAAGCTCGTTAATCGACCGGCGGCTCCTGTTGCAGCTTGCGCACGGTGACTCGGACCGTTGCCGGATTGAGCTGCTGCAGCGTGATATTCGGCGGGTGACGTACGTTTTGCTCGGAAATGCGCACGGTTCTGCGGCCACTCGCATCGACCGACGAGAGGTCGATGTCGATCCTGAGCCTGGATCTGTTCGGATCGAAAAAATAAAACGATCGTTTGGGCCCAGTGAACGTTGCACTTACTGCGGCGGGTTGGATTTCTGCGACGCGATACTCAGGTGGCAGGTTTTGCACTTGCACCGGCAGCTTGTAGGTGACCTCGACGGTGCTCGACCCGGGGACCAAAACGTACCAAAGTCCGATAGCTAAGCCGAAGGTTAACAGCTTCGCGAGCCAGTTTTGCCGCACCAACGAGACCGAAATCGCGCGCTGCTCCGCAGGAGGGTACTTCTCTTGAA
>JAICHC010000122.1 GCA_025922795.1 Candidatus Binatia bacterium
GACTGGAGTGATGGGTAATCTCACCGGTTAAAACCTTTGCGGTTAATCAAATCTTGAATGCTTCCACGGTTTCCTTGGCGAACAGCTCATCCAAATTGAGCCCGTGATGGATCAAGCCCTGCTCTAACAGGTAGCCGTGCAGCGTTTCTAGATTCGCCCGGTTGGGCTCGAGGCCGTACGGCCAGAAATCCGCCGTCATCAGATCGCGCGTGTCTTCATATTCGGCCGACGTCCACGGCAAGCTCACCCGCAGGATGTTGGTATCGTAGAGATCGCGCATGCAGATCTCTTTCGCTTCACAAAACGCCTTATAAAGCGTTTGCGCCACCCACGGCTCTTTGTCGTAGATCGATCTTTTGATCACAAGCACGTGCATGATCGGAAACATTCCAGTCTTCTTAAAATAGTCCATCTCGGCCCGGCGGTAGTTCGGAAACAGCCGCTTCACCCGCGGCGATCCCTGGAGAAAGCAGGTCGGCATGCGCGGCGACATCATGGCGTCGACCTCGCCGCTTTCAATCATCGCGTTGAGGGTCGTATCGGGCCGGCTTTCAAGCCGCACTCCAGGAGGCATTTCGAAGTCGACGCGATCCTTGCGCCCGGGATGTTCTTCGCCGGCCTGGATCCAATGAATTTCGCTCGGCGGAATCCCGTATTCGTGCTGAAATAGGCCACGCAACCACACCGCCGCCGTCATCGAATATTCCGGAACGCCCATGCGCCTGCCGCGTAAATCTTCAACCCGTTTCACGCCCGAATCGGTATTGACAAAAATACAGCGGTGCCGAAACGTGCGTGACGGAAAGACGGGAATCGCGATGAACGGCCGCCGCCCTCGTGAGGCCGCCGTCAGAAAAGCGCCCATCGACAGCTCTGAGGCGTCGAATTCTTCGTACTTCATCATGCGCCAGAAGATTTCTTCAACCGGCATCACAAGGTAGTTAAGCTCGATGCCTTCCGGCTTGACGATGCCATCTTTCACCGGCCGCGTCCGGTCGTAATCCTCGCAGGCCAGGGTTAAATGTAAGTTGCTCATCCTTTGCTCTTTCCCGTGGTTGGCTGTTTTTTCTGCGCCGCCGCCACCCGTTTGCCAAATTGTTGCATCTCCTTGACGAAGCGCTTCTTGCCTTGTCCCTCAAGAAATTTGCCGAGGTAAACGCTACCGAGGCAAATCCCGATCACCCCGGCCTGGACGTACTCGGCCACGTTCTCTAAATTGACACCGCCCGATACCATGAAACGCACCTCCGGAAACGGTCCTTGCATCTGCCGGATAAAATCCGGGCCGCCGAGTAAGTCAGCCGGAAAGATCTTGACCAAGTCGGCATGCGTGCGGCGGGCGGCGATGATCTCCGTCGGGGTCGCCGCGCCGGGAAAGCACGCAATGTTAGCCGCATGGCAAAGACTCACCAGATTCAACTCCAATGACGGTGAAACGACGAATTCGGCGCCGGCCTCGATCGCCCGCTCGGCTTGCTGCGGTGCCAGCACCGTACCGGCGCCAACGTGAAGGTTTTTTCGCGCCGACAGTTGCTTGATGACATCGAGCGCGCCGGGCACGCTGAAAGTGATTTCGATGAACCTGATGCCGCCGTCAGCGGCGGCTTGCGCTAGCGCCAAAGCATCGTCGGCGCTTTGGGAGCGCACCACGGCGACGAGCCTGCTCGCGTATAGTTCAGCAACGAGATTCGTTCGGTCCACGGATACTAAAAGACAAAGACGTTCGTTCGAGATGACATTTGGAAAAATCCCGCGACCCAGCGGAGCAGGATTGAGGTTGGCTCTTAACTCAAGCTCAGCCCGCCATCGACGATCAAAGTTTGTCCCGTGACAAAGTCGCCGCCGGTGATCAGACCAACGATCGCTCCGCCGATGTCATCCGGCGTGGCTATTCGCTGCAGCGGATAGCCGGCCGATGCTTTGGCGATCACCTGCTGGTAATCGGCGCCGAAATGCTCGCTCATCCAAGGCGTGTCGGTAAACGCGGGCGCCACGCAATTGACGCGCACCTTCGGCGCCAGCGCCACCGCCAAGCCGCGCGTCATGTAGATTAGCGCCGCTTTCGCCGTGCCGTAAGCGAGCGACGACATAGTCGATGGCGCCAATACTCCGGAAATCGACGAGACGTTGACGATCATTCCCTGGCTTGTATCCAAAAGCTTCGCCGCCGCGCGCGCGCAGCGAAAGGCACCTTTTACATTCACATCCAGAATCTCGTCCCAAATCGCATCGGTCAATCCGTCCAGATCGGCAAGCTTCACCCAGTGCGTCAGGCCGGCGTTGTTGACGAGAATATCCAGGCGGCCGAAGTGTTTTTCGATTGCGGTCATCATGGCGCGCACTTGATCCTCACTCCGTATGTCGGCTTGAACCGCCAGAGCTTTGACACCCGAGCTTTCCATCTCAACGACGAGGCCATTGGCCTCTTTCGCCGACTTTCGATAGTTGACGGCGATGCCGCCGATGCCGCCTTTCGCCAAGCTGCGCACGACCGCGCCGCCGATACCGCCGGCGCCACCCGTGACCAATGCGACTCTGCTGTGAAGCTCCATGTCCTCACTTCATTCGGAATCTCAGATTACAGATTTCACATTCCAAGAATCTGAGATCTGCGATTTAAGATGCTTCACGAACCGCCGCGAAGCTCGGCCGTTCGCGCCTGATCGATAATCCAGTTTTCCGGCAGCTTCACCAGTTCGCTGCCCCTTCCTGTATAGCGCACCGCCACACCGTATTTCTTTTCCGCCTCTGCGGCGCTGATGTAGCCCTCGACAACATCCCAGCGAACTTTCTCCGGGTCGCGCTTCAACGGATCGCCGTAGCCGCCTCCGCCGGGAAGATTGACATGGACAATTTCGCCGTTTTTAAGATCTTTCAGCGCCTTGGCGTGGAGTCGCGTGCCGTCGCCGAGCCTCACTTCTCCAGTCGCTCCTTCGTGCCCACCCAGAAGACCAGGGGCGGCATAGGCCGTGCGATCGGCAATCGAGCTGACGCTCCACGTGCCGTCGCCGCGTCGCGCGAATTCGGTGAGTTGCCCCAAACCGCCACGCCAAGTTCCAGCTCCGCCGGAATCGGGCCGCAGTTGGCGCCGCTTCATCACCACCGGTGAAAGACTTTCGATCACCTCTGCGGGCACGCCTGCCACGCCGCTCGGAAAGCCAACCGCGTTCAACCCATCCTTCGTCGGGCGCGCGCCGGTGCCGCCCACCTGAAAGATCGTCAACGTAAACGGCGGATTCTGGCCGCGCCACACGCTCAGCCAGATCGGATCGGCTCCCGGCGCCATCAGGCGGCCGGGCAATGCGCCGGAGAGCGCGGCAAAAATCGCGCTGGGAATGAAATGGCCGATCACCTGACGGCTTGCCACGGGCGCGGGATCCAGCGCGTTGAGAATGCTGCCCGGCGGCGCGCTCACGTGCACGGGGCGAAAACTGCCCTCGTTGTGCGGCACCTCCGGGCAGATCGCCGCCTTGATCGCGAAGCTCGCGTAGGCGGGGGTGTAGTTGAGGACTACATTGATGCCGCGGGTGCTCTGCGGCGACGAGCCGGTGAAATCGATAAAAATGTCCTCGCCGGCGATCTTGACCGCGCAGCGCACGACAATCGGCTCTTCGAAACCGTCGCTCCAGGTTTCGTTATGCCATTCGCCGTCAGGCAGCTGACGGATTTCGCCGCGCACCGCCGCTTCCGAGCGCCGAATGATTTCTTCCGCAACCGCATCGATGGAATCGAGTTCAAACTCATCCATCATCTCCAAAAGCGCCCGACCGCCGGTCTCGTTGCATGCGGCCTGGGCGTAAAAATCGCCGATCACTTCGTCCGGCTGGCGCACGTTGGAACGAACGATCTGCATAAGAATTTTATTCGGCTCGCCGCGCGCGAACAGTTTCATGATCGGAATGCGCAGTCCCTCTTCGAAGACTTCGCGCGCCTCGGCGGAGAGAATCCGACCGCCGATATCGGCGCTGTGACAAGTATTGGCGAAAAGCGCCACCAACTGGCCGCCGCGAAAAATCGGCGTGGTGATCGTGATGTCGTTGATCTGCCCAGCGGTCTGCCAGGGATCGTTGGTGATAAGAACATCGCCAGGTTCGAGTTTGTCTTGCGGAAACGCGGCGAGAAAATGTTTCATCGACGTAGCCATGGCATTGATATGGCCGGGCGTGCCGCTGAGCGACTGCGCGATCATGCGGCCTTGGGTGTCGAAGAGCCCGCATGCGAGGTCTTGGCTTTCGCGCACGATAGTGCTGAACGCGGTGCGGATGAGCGTGTCTTGCTGCTCGTTAGCCACGGACATGAAGCGGTTCCAAATCACTTCCAAGGTGACCGGATCGATCGCTTTAGATGTCATCATGTAGCTCCACAATTATATTTAGAAAATTATCAACTCGTGCACGCCCGCCTGCGCCCACGATCAAAGTCGATTCACGTTCTTCAACGATCGCGGGGCCGGCGAATTGCATGCCCGGCTTGAGCGCATAGCGGTCATAGACGGGGGTCTCGACGTAACCCTCCCGCTCAGGGAAATAGGCGCGCCGGAATTCCTTGCGAATCTCGGTTCGGCGAGATGAGTCGCGCACTAAGTTGAATGTGGTCTCGGGCCGGGGCCCGCTCGCCACCACGCGCCAGTTGATGACTTCCAGCGGAACATCCGGCCCTTCGCGGCTATAGAGGCCGCGGTAAGTCGCGGCGAAGGCCGCGGAGATCTGCGCCGAGTGAGCGGCGCTTAAAACTCCGTCCGGTAGCGTCACTGACACTTCATGTCCTTGGCCGACGTAGCGCATGTCAGCGGTACGTTGGTAACCGATGGCCTGCGCGGATAAGCCGGATCTCTCAAGCACGTTTCGGCCTTCCTCGGCCATCTCGTCGAGCAAGCCGTTAGCAAAGCGCCAATCGACCTGGTCCAGACGGCTGTACGCGCTGCGCACAAAATCGAACGCTAGCGGCGCCGCCAGCAAACCAAAAGTCGAGCCGACCCCAGCACCGAATGGAGAAATCACGGCCGGCAAACGCAGAATTTCCGCGACACGGTAGCCGTGCACCGGGCCGGCACCGCCAAAAGCGTACATCGGCAGGCGCCGCGGGTCTTTGCCGCGCTCGCCGAGATGCGCCCGCGCCGCGTTGGCCATGTTCTCATTGACAATCTGATGAATGCCCCACGCCACTTGCTCGGCGGTCATGCGCAGCTTCTCTCCCAGCCGGCCCAGCGCCTGGCGTGCGCCAGCGAGATCCAATTTCATCTGGCCGCCGAGAAAATAATTCGGATCGAGATAGCCGAGCACGAGATCCGCGTCCGTCACCGTCGGCTCGGTGCCGCCCTGCCGATAACACACCGGTCCGGGATCGGCGCCGGAGCTCTCCGGACCAACTTTGAGCAAGCCCAGCGAATCGATCCGCGCAACGCTGCCGCCGCCAGCGCCGATCTCGATCATATCGATCACCGGGATGCGCACCGGCAAGCCGCTGCCCTTGCGGAAACGATAGACACGATCGACTTCGAATTCATGAGTCTTTAGCGGACGGCCATCTTCGATCACGCAGAGCTTGGCGGTAGTGCCGCCCATGTCGAACGACAATAAATCGCAATGGCCGGACGACATGCCGGCTTGCGCCGCC
This sequence comes from Candidatus Binatia bacterium, assembly GCA_025922795.1. Next base: position 5,617 of record JAICHC010000122.1, read on the forward strand.
GCCAGGGCACCCGCCGCCGGACCGGACTCGAGTAAACGCACCGGAAAACGTGAAGCGGTTTCGCGCGTGCCGATGCCGCCGCTCGACAACATGACGAAGAAGCTGCCGGCGAAGCCGATTTTGTCCAGACGCGATTGGAGGTGCGCGAGGTAATCCGCAACCCGCTCCTGAACGTACACGTTCACCAAGGTCGTGCTGGTGCGTTGGAACTCGCGGATCTCGGCGACGACTTCAGAACTGAGGGAGATTCGAATCTGCGGCGCGACCTCGGCGATAATCTCCGCGGTTCGTCTTTCATGCGCGGGATTGCGAAAGCTGTTGAGGTAACATACGCCGATGGCTTTGATCCCTTTGTCACGCAACTCCGCAACCAGTCGGCGCACGAAGTCCTCGTTGAGCGATTCGAGCACCGCGCCATCGGCCGCCACGCGCTCAGGCACATCGAAGCGCAAGTGGCGCGGCACCAGCGGCTTGGGCAGTTCAAGATTGAGATCGTAGAGCTCGTAACGGTGCTCGCGGCCGATCTCGACGGCGTCGCGAAAACCGGCGGTCGTGAGCAGCGCCGTCGGCGCGCCTTTGCGCTCGATCAATGCATTGGTGACCAGTGTCGTGCCGTGAATCAAGGTGCCGTGCTCGCCGGCTTTCACGGCTCCATCCAGCGACGGCCGCAACGCGTTCTCCACCGCCAGACTGGGGTCGCCGGGGGTGGTGAGAGTCTTGCTGATCACGGCGCTGCCGTCCTCTCCGACCAAAAGCATGTCGGTAAAAGTCCCGCCGATATCGATGCCAACGCGGTACATACGAAGTCAGTTCAAAGGTTCAACGTTCAATAGTTCAAGGCCTCGGAGGCACCGATCTGATTCGGACCAAAACTTTGAACGTTTGAACCTTGAACGGTTGAACAAGTTTTTTTATTGCGCAAACAAATCCAGCAGCCTCTGGGCCTGATGCGCGGCCGCCGGCCTGAGCAGAGGGATTTTGACCCCCGCATCGCGGTATTGCTGCACGCGCTTTTTCACCTCCTCCGGCGTGCCGCTGGCGGTCATGCCTTCGACGTAGGAGTCGGGGATTGCCTTGATCAAACCTTCCATGCCCCCTTCGGCGTGAGCTTTCTCGAAGCGGGGAATATCTTCTTTGCGAATGTACGGCTCGCCGACGCGCATCTTCGGCGCGGCAATAAACGAAATTTGCACCGGGTCGAGCTTGGTCGCCACCTCCCACCGCACCGCGTCGAGGGCTCTCTTGTGATCATCTTCGATCGAGCAGTTGATAATCTGAGCTACCTCAAATTTGGAGAAATCCCGTCCCGCTTGTTCCGCCGACTCTTTGATGATCCGTAAGGCGTTCACCGTGTACTCCGGCGAACACACTGCATTGAGCACGACGCCATCGCCCACCGCACCCGCCAATTTTAAGCCAACCGTCGCCGTAGCAGGAACGTAGAAAGGAATGTTCTTGCGCATCGGTTTCCAGCCTAGACCCACATGGTCGAAGTTAATGAACTTGCCGTGGTAGGAAACTTTGTCGCCGCTAAAGAGCAGACGCATCGACTCGATATATTCCCGCAGCACCTCGGTTGGTGTTGCCCCGACATCCTGCGGCAACGCGTGAACGCGGGCATGGCTCTTCGTGCAAGCCCCTGGCGCGACCGTCATTCGTCCGCCGGTCAATTCATCCAAGGTCGCCAGCGACTGCGCCATGACCACCGGACCGCGCAAACGCACGATTTGGGTCGTGCCGAGAACCATGTTCTTGGTCGCCAACCCGATCGCCGCCAGCGAGCTCACCGAGTCGCGCATCAGCTCGATGGTCTCGGAAAAAAATGCCATCTCAAAGCCACGATCCTCCGCTTGCTGCATCACTTCGGCCATCTCCCTCACGTTGGTGAATTTACC
>JAICHC010000123.1 GCA_025922795.1 Candidatus Binatia bacterium
AGCGCTGGTAGGCCTCCTGCATTTTTTGGTTGAGCTCGTCCATGCGATCGGCGAACTTGCCGGACATGCGCTCCATGAAGTTGCGCATCTGCTCGTGGTAAGCCTCGAGTTTTTCCCCCAGGCGGTTGAGCTTTTCGCTCAGCGCTCGTTGCTCTTCGGGAGTTAACTTAAAAGAATCAGGTGAATATTTGTTGAGCAATTCGCGTCTTTTCTCGTCCGCTTCGCGGAGGAAGTCGCGCATTCCCTTGACCGAGCGTTGGCCGTCTTCGGATGTAAAACCGCGGCGCATCAAGTCGCGCAGTGCGCGCCGCACGCCTTCTTCTTCGAGGAGATGGTCGGAGAGATGCTTGAGGAGATCGTCCGTCGTCGGGAAAACGACCTTTTGCGTGCCGTCCCACTGAGTGTAACGATGGATTCTCATTGAGTCTGACTATAGCGCAGTTTGGTGGTGATTCAAACCCCAAATCCAACTGTAAAACGCGCAGTTTTGTGAGATTTTGGATCGAATGATTGAGCCGATTCCGCGCCCGGAGCGAGCCTCGCGGTTCGCGGCTGCAGTTTGATCCGCCGGTAGCGAGATGCGCCTGTACTTCAACGGAGTCGTACAGTCCCAAGGGGTTCCAAGGTTTTTGAACGGGTTGAAGCGCTTGAACATTGGAACCCAGTTTAACGGCCGGCTCCGGCGGTACGCCGTTGCAGGTCGTGCTCGCGACATGAGCGGCCCTCAGCCTTTTGGAATTGACGCTGCCTTCGTATAGTAAAGAATGAGCGGGTATTTAAGCATGAATAATTTCGAAGTTGTCATTATCGGCGCGGGCTTTGCTGGAGCCGCGACGGCGTATCATCTGACTCAACGCGGTGTCAATGACATTTTAATTTTGGAGCAGGAAAGCATTCCGGGTTTCCATTCGTCGGGGCGTAATGCGGCAATGGTACGCCAGTGCGTGCCGGACCCGGATCTGGCCGCGCTCGCGCGTGACGGTACCGCGTTTTTGCGCGAGCTACCGCGTGACTGGCCCGTACCGGTGTCATTTAAACGCACCGGTTCGTTGTTGTTGGGCTCCGGCGCGAGTTGGATCAAACTCCAGAATGACGCGGAGACCGGCCGTCGGCTTGGCATCGATGTTGAATTGTGGACTCCCGACCAGGCGAAACGCCGCGTGGCGGTTTTGAAAGAAGCTGAATTCGAAGGCGCGGTGTGGTGCGGCAGCGACGGTGTCGTCGACATTCACGCGCTGCTGTCGGGATATTTGAAAGCCGCAGCCGGCAAGGGCGCGCGCATCCGTTACGGCGCCCGGGTGCAATCGATTCGTGAAATCGGCGGCGATGATCTCCAAGTCGCTACAGATAGCGGCATGATCCGCACCAAGACGCTGGTCAATGCCGGCGGTGCCTGGGCGAACGTGATTGCTCAGTTGGCGGGCGTGCGCGCTATGCCTTTGCGGCCCTGCCGGCGCCATCTTTTCGTAACGACGCCGATTGACTGGGTTGACTCAAGCTGGCCGTTCGTGTGGGATGTCGCACATGACATCTACTTCCGTCCGGAAGGCGCGGGACTGCTTCTCTGCCCCTGCGATCAGACGGAATTGCCGCCGGGTGATCCGCCTGTCGAAGAAGATGTCAAAGAGTTGCTCGCGGAGAAGATCGACCAATTCATGCCGGCGCTTTCGGGAGTGAGTATCCATAAAGGCTGGGCCGGTGTTCGGACTTTGACAGCGGACGGGCGTTTTGTCGTCGGCTGGGATGGGCAAGTTGAAAACTTTTTTTGGGTCGCCGGGCTCGGCGGCCATGGTATGACGACAAGCTCGTCGGTCGGCGCGCTGGCCGCGGAGCTGCTGATCGGCGGTCCTGGAAAAAAATCACCGCCGTTTTCGCCGGAAAGATTCACGGCTGGATAAAACGCGACGGTGGATTCATGCGGGCTTGCGAAACCGCACTGCACATCGGGGTAGAAAATGGCGAGGAAGCACTATTGATCTTGGCGGGGACGGGTGATGGCGCTTAAAATCAAACTCGGAAGAAAATACCTGGCGGTTTGAATCGGGCCATGAGAGCGATCCGCTATTTACTCATGGGGGTGACGGTTCTGGCATCTGTCGCTTGGTCCTACGCGCAGGACTCCGTCAGGATCGCCGTGTCCGTGCGTAATGTCGTGTTGATGCCCTACTACTTCGCCAAGGACAAGGGCTACTTTGAAAAAGAAGGGCTGCGTGCCGAGATCATTCAAATCCGCAGCAACTTGCAGGTTGCCGGGGTCGCCTCCGGGGAACTCGATTTCATGTCCGGCGTCGGCACGGCCATCGACGCCATGCGCAAGGGCGCGCCGCTTAAGGTTTTGGCCGTACTCTATCGCGCGCCGCTTTTCTCCCTGGTCAGCGGCCGGGCGATCCAATCGCCGAAAGATCTGGAAGGAAAGAAGGTCGGCGTATCACGAGTCGGATCGGAGAGCCATAACGCGGCGGTTTGGATGCTGTCCAAAAACGGCGTCGACGTGAGAAAGATCACTTTCATTCAGACCGGCAGCACGATCGTCAGCATGATCGGCTTGCAGCAGCAGTCGCTCGATGCCTCGGTGCTGAGTCCGCCCTTCACCGGCGAGATGGTCGTGCAAGGCTTCAAAGTCTTGGCCAAAACCAGCGACGTCGTCGAGTCGCCATTTAATGGGATGGCGACGAGCCAAGAGCGCCTGCGCAATCGCCCCCAAGCTATCCGCAGGAGCCTCAAAGCACTGCTCGAATCCTATCGCCGGATCAGGCAAGACCGTGCCTCCAGTATCGATTACATTCGCAATAGTTTCAAAGTCAGCGAACGGATCGCGGAAAACTCCTACAATGAAATTCGCGATGTTATGCTCGACGACATGATCATGCCGGAAGACCGTTTGAAGAAGGCGCTCGAGGGGCCTTATGCTCGGAGTGAAAACGAAAAATCCGTTTCGATCGCCGAAGCCGTCGATTATTCGATCTTGAGGAGCTTGCGATGAGTGACAGCGGAAAACCGGTGCTATCGCTTGCCGCGGGTTATCACCTGCGCGCACGGCCCCTGTGCGACGGCCGAGTTCGATTGAAAAACTTCGAGCTCAAGGCCGAACCGTTCGAGAGCGACGGCGAAGGGCATGAACAATTTCTGGCGGGAAAATACCAGTGCGGCGAGTTCTCACTCGCCAATTACTGTGCGCTCAAGAGCCGTGGCAAGCCGTACCTGGCGATTCCGGCCTTTCCCAACCGCAAGTTTCGCCACTCCTATATTTTCGTACCGCAGAATTCGCCGCTCAAGGAGCCGGCTCAGCTCAAGGAAAAGAAAGTCGGGATTCCCAGCTGGCTCAACACCTGCGGGCTCTGGGTGCGCGGCATCTTGAGCGACGAATACGGCGTTAAGCCGAACGATATTCATTGGGTCATGCCGCGCCCGAACAAACTGGACTTGTCGTTGCCCGCCGGGACGCGGCTGGAGGTTGCGCCGAGCGAACACTCGCTGGCGACGCGCATGCTTCACGGCGAGTTCGATGCGATCATCGTGCCGGATTTTCCCGAGGAGAGGGGCTGGCGCCGGTTGTTGGCGGATGCAAAAAGCGTCGAGCAGGATTATTTTCGCCGTACGGGCATTTTTCCGATCAGCCACGCGATCACCTTTCATGCCTCCTATTTGGAGCAATACCCGACTGCGGCGCAAGAAATGTTCGACGCTTGCCTGAAAGCGAAGAATCTGGCGCTGCGCGATGATGCCGATGCGACGTATTCCAATTTTGCCTGGAACCGCCAGATGTGGGAAGAGCAACAGGCCGTGATGGGCGCCGATCCATGGAAATTCGGTATCAAGGGCAACGAAGCGCCGCTCCGGGCCTTGATCCGATACGCAGACGAGCAGGGCCTGTTAGCCAAAAAACTAACGATTGCGGATTTGTTTGTCCAGATCGACGAGCCGGGCGCGTAAGCTGACCGAACATCGATTTACACACAAATTAAAGAGAGTTCGCTTCAAAGAGGCTTTTATGAGCGCGACCGCAAACGGCATCGAGTCCATGTGGCAGGAATTGGTGCGATGGTGCAATGAGCAATTTGAGTCGGCGCCGTTTCGGCGTCTCTTCGCGACAAAGTTCACCAGAGAGAGAGCTCAGCAATTTTCCATTCAGATGGCCTTCTACGTGCAGAACCGGCGCGACTGTTGGGGTTACGTGCAAGGCTCGGCGCCGCTCGATATCAAGCAACTGATTTGGCATCACGAGGAAGACGAGCTGATCGGTCAAAAGGCGCGAGGCAAAGCCGACCACATTACCCTGGCGATTCAGGAGGGCGAGGTGTTCGGCCTGAGCGCGGAAGCTTTTGAGCACACACCGCGGCTCGAAGGCGGCGAAGTTTGCTTCAGCGCCTGGATTCGCCTGGCGCAGCGGCCCTGGTTGGAAGCGATCGCCGGTTCGGCCATACTCGAAATGCGTAACTCGAGCGAATTGATCAAAAGGGGCTCGCTGTCTCAGCGGGTTGCCGAGATGCTGGATCGCGATCTTGGCATCCCGATGAAAAGGCAGATCAACAACGCCGAGCATGTGGTGATGGATCTCGAACACGCTCAGTTGCTCATGAAAGTGGCGCAGAAGTACGCGACTACCGAGTCGGCGCGTCGGGCGATCCTGCGCGGCGCCCGGGAGAGTCTGATGATTGACCGGGTCTACCGCGGCCATCTCGCCGAGATGATGGCGGCGCTGCCCTGAACGCGACGGAATTTTTCGACAAAGCACGGAGGCGATCGAAAAATATGGATCTGGTAAGCGAGTTGCTGAAAACGCTAGACCGGATGGTCAACGACCAATTCGAAAGCGTCGAGTTCAAGAATTTTCTTCGTGTACCTTTGACGATGGAACGGGCGCGCTTCTATGTTGTTCAAAACGCCCTTTACACCAGCAACCGGCGCGACTGTTGGGGCTACGTTCAAGGCAGCGCGCCGCTGGCGGTAAAGCGGGTCATCTGGGAACACGAAAGCGACGAGCTGGTCAACGATCCGCGCGCCGGCATGGATCATTACACGCTCACGGTCAAGCAAGGCGAGGTGATCGGCCTCAAACCGGAAGATTTTGAGCAGGCCGAGGTGCCGTCGATGGTGCGCGCGTGCTTTTATGCCTGGCATCATATTGCGCTGCGCAGCCATTGGTTGGCCGCGTACACGGCATCGCATATGCTGGAGCGGCGCAACAACGGCAAGATTGTTAAGGGCGGCGGCATGTCGTACCGCATGGGCAAGAAATTCGACAATGAGCTGGGCATTACATTAAAAAGAATGGTCTCGCTCGACGTCCATGTCGTCGCCGATACCGAGCATTCGGAAAATATTTCCGAGATGTTCGAGCGCTACGTAAAAACCACCGAAGATCGCGATCTCGTGCTGCAGGGCGCGCGCGATTCCATGGCGATCGACCGAGCCTATCGCGGCGCTTTGGGCTATTACATGGAGCAGATTCATTAAGCTGAAACGATCGCGAGCGGCATTGCGGCGCGCTGGCCGCGGTTGAGCAGGCCCCGACACAAGAACCTGGGAGGAATCGCTAATGAAAAACTTAAATGAAGCCTCGGCGTTTTCGCGCAAGAGCCCCTACGAAATCTACCAGGAATGGGAAGAGATCCCGGTCTACAAAGATTTCATCGTCCCGGACCTGCTGGAGTTGAAACTCGGCGACTGGATGCGCAGCGGCGGCAAAGCGGCCTTTGTCAATATGGACGGCGCCGGCGGCACTTGCGATACCGTCGTTGAGGAAATCGCGCCGGGCGGCCAGCTTAGGCCGCAACGGCACATGTACGAGAAGGCGATTTTCATTTTGGAAGGTCAGGGCGCGACCACGATTTGGAATGAAGGCGGCAAAAAACATACGCTCGAGTGGCAAAGAGGCAGTCTTTTTTCAGCGCCGCTCAATTGCTGGCATCAGCACTTTAACGCTCAAGGACAAGCGCCGGTCAGAATGGTTTCCTTGACTGACGCGCCGGTGATCATCAATCGTTATCGCAATCTCGATTACATTTTTAATAATAGTTTTGCATTCACCGACCGCTATAGCGGCGGTGCCGACGAGTGGGGCACGGGCGGCCGCTACATTCCGGAAGTCAAGCGCGGCCGCGTGTGGGAATCCAACTTCGTCGCCGATCTGTGGGGATTTCAACCGAAGGATTACAAAGAACGGGGCGGCGACAACCGCACCACGCTTTTCGAATTCGTCGACAACACCATGAGCGCGCATGTCTCGGAGTTCCCCTTCGGCAAGTACAAGAAGGCGCACCGTCATGGCGCGGGTGCACACATTGTTATGCTGACTGGTTCCGGCTATTCGTTTCTTTGGCCGGAAGGCGAGTACGGCACCAAGAAGCGCGTCGAGTGGGGACCTATGAGCATGTTCGTGCCGCCGATGCAGTGGTGGCATCAGCATTTTAATCCCGGGCCGGCGCCGGCGCGTTATCTAGCGCTCAAGCCATGGGGATTCAAATTCAACGTAGAGGATTTGAAGGACACGGGCGAAGACGTCAAAAAAGGCGGCGCGCAAATCGAATACGAGGATCAAAACCCGGAAATTCACCGGATTTTTGTCGACGAATGCGAGCGCCGGGGCGCAGAAACGCGCATGCCGATGTTCGGCACGTGATCTCCATGGCTATGGCGGCGGAAACTTCCACGGGTATGCATGAACGGGTCAGAACCCGCAGGAGCGTAAAGTTTTTCCATAGCCAAAATTAGAATGATGTGTTATTTTAGCCCGATAAATTGCCGGAAGTTATCCAATGCAGATCGGGCACCCAGCATCTTCTAACCAAGGTTTTACTCTGCTCGAGCTTATTGTCGTCGTTGCTGTTTTAGGGATTCTTGCAGCGATTGCCGTGCAGCAATTCCAGATTCACCGCGCCCGAGCGATCGATGCGTCGATGCGCTCCGATCTCAAAAACGCCGCGCTGGCCATGGAAAGCTACTACGGCGAATTTCTTTCGTATCCAATAACCGAAGCGGCGATTCTGATGGTGGGTTATAGAAAAACCAGCGGCGTCACCTTATCGATCAGCGTTCCTACGCCGTCGACGTTTAACTTGACGGCCAGCCGGCCTCACGGCAGCCAACCGAGTTTTACCTTCGATAGCACGACCGGTCTGATCAACTGATCACGCGATAACGAGTTGTCGGAATTGCCGTTTGAGCCACAGCCCCATCGCGTAGGTTGTCTTACTATTAAGGAGTTCATAAGTATCTGACACAGGGCTGGTTGGACACGAAGGACGACTCGTTCCAAGCCCAGGCAAAGCGTCTGTAGGTCATCGGCCACCACCCGAGCCACGCCCCGAGTGCTTAATTTTGGGCGTGGGTGCGAAAGCGTCCTTTGAGTCCTGGTGCCTGCGCTTTCCACGACTCGCCCCGTCGTCCCAGTAGATCTTCTACCTAACGAACTCCTTAGTAAACCCGCAAAAAACAGTTCCGCGGCCGAACCGTGGCGGCTCGTCTGCC
>JAICHC010000124.1 GCA_025922795.1 Candidatus Binatia bacterium
GCCGGGACGAGCTCCGGGTCGACGGGATACTGCGACAGGATCTCGGCGCCGTTAGCGGTGACGCGCAGCAGGTGCTCGAGCTTCACTGGATAGTGGTTCACTTCCAAGGCGACGATCATGTTTTCCTCGAGCGAGACCATGTATTTTTCCGGGTCGCCGCCACGCAGCCAGGGTGATTCATAAACGCACAAGCCGATGCCGTGATAGCCGTCGAATCCCGGCAGCCGCTTGGCCGCGCCTTTGCCAAAGTGACGAAAGGCTTCCGTGCAGGGTCCCGGCTTGACCAGCTGCAGCGCCTCCTGCAGCGAGTGATAGGCTTCTTTGTAGCGCTGCTTGGTTTCGGCTGTCGGCGTGCCGCGGCTGAAAGTGCGGGCAAAGTCGCTGTAATAGCCGCCCGGCCCCGCGACGGTGGCGTCGCAGATCACCAGGTCGCCTTCCTTGACGACGAGATCGGCGCCCATGGGTTCATTGTGCGGGCGAGTATCGGCGGTTGAAGAATCGTAGATCGAAATGAATTCACTGCCGGCTTCGAACCCCTGGTCCATTAAATAGTCGAGCATGACCCGGCTGAGCTTGTCTTCGGGCGGATCGAAGCGGCGCAGTTCTTCGCGCACGAGGTCGTATCCGCGTTCTTTTGCTTTGGTTGTCCAGCGGATCAATTGGACTTCGTCAGCGGTTTTGACCGCCCGCGCTTGATTGATCGCCGGCCAGCCGTCGACCAGCTGAATGCCGGCGTCTTTCAAGCCGTCGACCGCGGCCAGATTCAAGAAATCCACGCCGACGCGCTCGCCGGCCGCGCCGAGTTGCTTCAAACCGGTGACCGCCTGGTTGACGAAATCCTCGGTCGCCACCGGCGGCCGCATGGAAAACATGTAAGCGTCGAAGCGCAGACTGCGGTAATGGGCTTTGCGCGACAGTTCGCGCTGGCAAATCAGCGGCTCGCCTTCGGCGGGCACGAGCGCAAAACGCTGGATTCCGGTGGCGCGCAGGCCGAGCATCATGACCGTATTGGTCGCGTAGCGAACGTTCAGAAAATCCGTGAGCAACAGCGCGCCGAGTTCTTGGCCTTTCATCGCCGCCTGCAGTCGCGCCAACCGTTCTTTCGTCAGCCGCTCCATGTCGACGCCGAATGGGGTGAGATCCGAATGAAACATTTATTCCTCCTGATTGCAGCTAGAGTTTCGCGTACTGCCAATCTTGCCGGCTGTCAAGATGCTCTCCATAGTTTAGTGTCTCGGGTTCAACGCAAGACCCAAGACCACGCGTCCCGCGCCGGCTTGACTTTTTTGCTTGGATCACGTTGGAAGTAGGGAACAGAGTAGGAGTTATGGATAAAACTTCGCAGGAAATTGTGACCTTGATCGAAAACGGCACCATCGAGCAGCGCTGCGCGGCATTGGTCGTGCTGGGCGCCCTCAAAGCGAACAACGCCGCGGTGGTGACGCTGGTCGGGACATTGCTCGATCAACCCAATCCGATGCTGAAAGACTACGCGCTGCGCTACTTCGAGGAAGTCCAGCCGAAGAACAACATCCCCCAGCTGCTTAGGATGCTCGACGACGCCGACAAAGAAATGCAAGAGCGGGCGGTGCGCTCGCTCAGCGGCGCCGGCCAGGCGGCGGTTCAGCCGCTGGTGCAAGGTTTGGCGGGCGCGAGCCGCGTCTGGCAGCTCAATGCCGCGCGCGTGCTGTGTCAGGTACGCGGCAAGGCGGCCATGAAAGGTTTACTGCAACTGCTGGCCAGCGGCACCGATGAGTCGAACCGGCTGATCTGCGATCTGATGACGCCGGCGCTGCGCGACATGCAGGCCAAGGAGCTGGACGCGCTCTACGAGGACGTCGAATCCTTTGCGGCGAAGCTCGATGTGAAAGACCAACGGCCCGCGATCGTTTCCGCAATGCGCTTGTTGGGACAACTGGGCCGGCCCCCGGCGCGGCGCTGGTTGTTTCGATTCGTCGGCGCCGACCAGCATCCGGCCGTGCGCGCGCATGCTCTGGTCGCGCTGCTGCGCTGCCTGCGCGAGCAAGATATTCGCAAAGACGAGTATGCGAAGCTGTTCCCGATCCTCGAAGAGAAGGATTTCAGCGAAGCGGCGCGGCTTACGTTGGATCTGCTCGATGCCCACGAGCTGCCGAGCGATGCGCGCGCGCTCCTCGCCAAGCTGATGCAAAGCCCGCACGGCGACGTGCAAAAATTCGCGCTGCGGAAAATGGGCGATGTCGGCACGCCGGCAACGGTGCGCACTCTCGTCGAACAGTTAGGCGATCCGGACTACCGCAAGCGCGACGTTGCCGCCAGCTCGCTGCGCAAAATCCCGGAGGCTCGAGGGGCATTACTCAAAGAGCTCACGACTTGCGCAGACGCGAGTAAGGCGTGGAGCATCGCGGAGCTGTTGCCGTCGTTCGAAGGAAAGTGGCGGCAGGACACGTTGGATGCGCTATGGAAGCGGCTGCAAATCGCGATCGAGCACGAAGAGCGGATTCACACCGCGTTCCTGCACGTGCTCAAGCGGGCCGACGCCGATTTCACATACCGCCAGCTCGCCGAACATGGCGCCAAGCTGGTGAAAGCTAAAAAATTCAAAGAAGCTGTCGGATTCTTATTGCCGCTCAAGGATTTTCCTGCCGTCAAGCCGGAGAATAAATTTCACCTCGCTTTGGCGCACCTGAAACTGCACTCGCACACGGTGGCCAGCAATCGCCAACATCCCGCGGTCGAACTGTTCACCGATCTGTATCGGGGCTCGGCCTATCCGGTGTTTGAAACGCTCAAGAAGGAAAAGAGCCTGGCACCGGAAGATCTGTTCGCCCTGGGGTTCAGCTTAGTCGAGCGTCCGGGTCAAGAGCGCGGCTTGGGCATCGATCTGCTCGAACATGTCGCCGAGAAATTCCCGCGGAACAAGATCGGCAAGAGCGCCAAGAACAAACTCAAGCTCACCGCCGGTTAGCCAAGGGCGTGAATGACGTGGACGTGCTCGTGTTCGTGTTCATGGCGGGTTCAAGCTGTCATGTTCTCGGGAAACGACTCCCATGAGCCACAGAGCGTTGACGCTAGGCGACACCAGCAGCCTGCTAGGCTTTCGCGGTCAGCTCCCACCAGTTCTTATCCAAGTCGCTGAAGATAAAACTTGTTTTGCCGTTGTTGCTTTGAAGCCCCTTAACCTCGGTGATGTGTAACTCATTTCGCTTCGTTTCAAACTCTCGATGTGCCTGCTCAACTTCCGCGGCTGAACCAAGTTGCAAAGTAAAGCGATTCACCGACGCCAGATATTGCCGCGGACTGCGCTTGAGAACGACGATATACCATGGCGCCGAAGCGTGTTTGATGTACTGGGCGTTGTTGAAACCGGCGGCGATCTCCAAGCCCAAGACCTCGGTGTAAAAGCGCCGGCTTCGCTCGATGTCGTCGCATTGAAGCGTGCCGTGGGTGAATGCTTGCGGCAGATAACCGCGGCCGGGAAAATGGTCGCTTGAAAGCGGATTGTCCCAGTGCCCGGCGGTGTGCGAACGGCCATGCAGGGCGCCGCCGGGGTTGTAGTATTCGATCTCGAGGTGATTGCCGCCGGGTTCGCGAAAATAGATCGAGTAAGCGAAGTGGGCGCTTTGCGGTTTGGTGATTTTGCTCAGATGGTATTTTTGTTTATGAGCTTCGATGTATTTCCAGGCGGCTTCGACTTCGTCGTGACTTGCAACGCGAAAGCCGTAGTGGTTATCAAAACCTTTCTCCGGCGCGTTCGGCCCGCCTTCGTGAACGATCAAACGCCAATCCGTATTCGGGTGCTTGAGCGTGGCTTCGCCAGCTTTTTGCTCGACGACTTCCATCGCCAGAAGATCGGTGAAGACCGGCAAAGTCTCCGCGAGCGAGCGGCATTCATAGTGGCCGGCGATCAGACCTGTCGTGTTCAGCATGGAAACCTCTTCTCGTGTCAAACTTAAATCCCCTTCCGAATAGCTCCCAAAGTATCAACGTGTCGAATCTGTAGCAATGCCATGGAGGGTTTTGACTTCCGGGGGTTCTTTCTTATACACATGCAACCTTGGTCATAGAGGTGTTGCGAACGAATTCTCACCGGCTAGTGAAAAACCAATATGGGCCGACTCGACCGGAGGACTGCGATGAGAACTCCAAATCTTCTGTTAGTCGTAGCATTGTTGGTGTGCGGAATTGCGCCCACTCAGGCGCAGACTCTCGATGAAGTTTATAAGAAAGCTTTGACCGAAGGCGGCACGCTCAACTTCTACGCGACCTTGGCGCAGGTCAATGCGGCGACCATTCTTCCCGCTTTCGAGAAACGTTTTCCCGGCATCAAAGTCAATCACGTCGATGCCACGTCGGATCAGCTGGCGGCGCGGATCATTGCGGAGTCTCGCGGCGGCAAGATCATCGCGGATGTCTTTCAGACGCTGCTGGATGGCATGATTCGCGTCCAGAGTCAGGGCCTGTTTCTCGACAAGCTCTATCCCGAGGCCGATGCTTATCCCGGGGATCTCAAAGGGACAAACTGGGTCGCCACCGATTTGATTTATATCGTGCCGGCGTGGAACACGGCCAAGGTCAAGAAAGAAGAAGAGCCGAAGCAGTTCGAAGACTTTGCCGATCCCAAATGGAAGAACCGGCTCATCGCCGAGCCGCGAGATTTCCAATTACTGCTGGGACTGGCCAAGCACAAGTATAAAAGCGACGAAAAGGCGGTGGCTTTACTCAAGCGCATCGCCGCCAACAATGTCGAGTTTCACAAAGGGCATTCACAACTCGCCGAGCTTCTGGTCGCCGGTCAGGCCGCCGCCTGTGTAACCTGCTACTCGCACCATTATCCCGTGCGCAAACGCAAAGGCGCTCCGGTGGATTATATGCTCACCGAAGGAACCGGGGACATCGACGCCACGGCGATCATGAAAAATGCGGCGCACCCAAACACGGCCATGCTCTTCGCGCGCTGGACCGCCAGCGAAGAAGGCCAGAAAGTTTACGCCCGGGGCGGGCGTTTGCCGGCGCATCCCAAAGTCGAACCAGTGGAAAAAACTCGGCCCGCGCGGGTCTATGCGCTCGGCGAGCAGGACGTCAAGGATTACCCCAAGTACGAAAAGATGTGGAAAGAAGTTTTTGGACTGCGGTGACTGCATTGCGATCGCATCCACGCTGATTCATCGCGGAGGCAGGCAATGACAGATGGGGATTTGATGCGTAAGCGGTTTCCAGCAGTCTCCATCGAAGCGGCGCTACGATTTGGCACGAACGAAGTTCGGGTAGGTAATCCGGCGCCCGATTTTGAATTGCCCGACCTGCAAGGACGGCGAGTTCGTCTAAGTCAATTTCGCGGAAAATCGCACGTCGTGCTTATGTTCGGCAATCTCACTTGCAGCGCGACCATTACGCAACTCCGGGTTGGTAAGCCGTCGGTCCGGTCACTCTACACGCGCTTCCGCAGGAAAGGCTTCGAATTTCTTCTGATCTATAGCCGTGAAACGCATCCCGGGGAATTCGTTCCCGAGGCGACTTCGATCGAACAGCGTCGGCACTATGCGCTGCGGTTGCAGAAAGAAGACAAGGTCAACTTTCCGATCCTCGTCGACAGCATGGATAACCGGGTGCGAAACCTGTACCACGGTTGGTCCAACGGCATCTTTGTCGCCAACAAAGCAGGCTTGCTGGTCTTCAAGAGCGCCTGGACTTACGTCCCCGAATTGTCCCAAGTGTTGCACGATCTCGCTGCGTGGGAGAGGGCGGAAGCGCGCAACGAGCTGGTGCGATTCTGTTATTCGGAAAGAATCGTCGGTCTCGTCCGGAACCGCAAGATCAGCGCTGCCGTCCATCGGCGCGCCGGCCCACAGGCATCGCGTGATTTCGCGCGCTTGCTCGAAGAAGAAGGCAAGGTCGGATAGACGGATTTTAGATTTTCGATTACCAAAGAGATTCGTTGGACTTCGGGCTGTCGAGTGCATCTGGTTTGCCGTATCGAAAATCGGCGATCAAAATCTAAAATCTTCGAGCACCTCGTGTCTCAGTCGGTCTCGCCGTCGATGCGATCACGCAGGCGACGGGCGTCGGCTCTCTGGCGAAGGACCTCGGCTCTGCCCAACGGGTCGTGATCGCACGGACCATAGAAATCGATGATATCGCCCTCGCTCGGATCCTTGAGCATGGGGCGACCCGAGGATAAAGTCTCCTCTCTGATCGCCGGGAATCGCAAGTGACAAAACTGGCCGGTCGCGTCCGGGTTTCTGTAAATGACGCCGTCAGCCGCCCAGAGCAGGGAACTAAACAACGTCATGCTTCCGGTTAGAAGCAGGATTGATCGAATCCTTCGTAAATAACTCATGGGATACTCCTTTTCGAGCCTCGAACCTTCAAATTCTCCAGCGATAATGCCGTTGCTCAACACCTGTCCTGAAGCTTACCAATGGATAGCAAATCACACTCTTGGTTCTCGCACTCCATCTCTTGACTCGATCCGCTCTGCCTAAAACATTCGTCGGAATCGTCAGACTAATCTGCTTAGCCGCATTAAGATTGGATTACCAGCTTGAAACTTTGTCGCTTGCTCGATGGGCAGATTCATCCAGGATGAGTCAAATCGTTTCTGAAGCTTGTTCTTTGGAATGTCTTTTTACTTCCCCGCTCACATGCCCAGAGACCGGCGCAGTTCTCGATCAAAGGCTTGTAAATCGGTTTTCGAAAACGAGCCGAGCTTTCTTTCGATCATCGTTCCCTTGATGGTTCTTAATATTGCAGTTGCCATAGAGGAAAACAGCAATCCGGCCTCCTTCCACTTAGCGATTCGGTAATCACCAAAAAGGCGTCGTTGCACATTGCTGGTAATGGCCGCCACGATAACCTCTTGCCGCACCCGGTTGTAAGCCACAGAGCTAATCACAATCGCCGGGCGGAGCTTTCTTCCTGATTCATCCGAAAACACAAAACCAACCAAAACCACGTCCCCTCTATTATAAACGGTCATACTCCGCATCTTTCTTGTTGTCCCACAGTTCGGCCAAGATGGGATCTGTCTTCGCGGTCAAGGTCAGCATCGCTTCATTCTCATCGCCGAGGTCCTCACGGAGGCGCTCCTCAATTGCTTCCAAGATGTACTGCCGGACCGTTCGATCGTGCTTCGCCGCCGCCAGCCGCAGACGCCGGCGCAGCTCGGGTTGGACATCAATACTGATTCTTGGGCGTTTTGCTGAAGGCTCCATTTGTTTTGCCATACGGACTTACCTCCTAAGATCCCTAGGTTGACACAGGGCCACCATGGTGTCAATGACACCAACGCCAAAATTCATCTTATGGCCTTGAGCTAACGTTCGACGGAATCGACGCAACGACCGAGCATCGACAAAGTAGCTTATGGATTAATGTTAATAACATTGTAGTCCCGCGTGAGGTGTTATCATGCCATCGGCTAAGAAAAAATGAGAAGTCGTGAGTGTTTCGGCTGCTGCGCCTCGGCGGA
>JAICHC010000125.1 GCA_025922795.1 Candidatus Binatia bacterium
ACTTCTCGCTAGATACCAAGACCCCGAGCTCGATCGGCATGCCAAGCTCGTCTCGACTGACCCATTCTTCCGCAATTTTCCCATCGCTAATTCGAAAAATGGCGATTGCGGGCCAAGTGACTGTTTTTCCCGCCACCGCGTGTGTCCCGAGACGACTCGTCCAGTCGCTCTGGTTCACCGCCTGATGACTCAATCGACAAGCGACGCGATCTTCCTCGGCAATTAGATCGTGCACGGTTGTCGTGAATTCGCTATATACCCGGAGAATTTTTTCCAGCGCTTGCCTGAATGCTTCCAGTCCGCGGATCGGCTCCGAAGCCTCAGGCCGATGTATGATGCAGTCTCTGCTGACGATTTCGTCGAGAATATCGAGCTTGCTGTTATCCACCACTTCCGCGAAATAGCGGCGAACAATTGCTTTATTTGCTTCAATGGACATGGTCATCTCCGCATCTGTATTTCTACGGCTTGCACTATGTTACTGATTTTTACGCGGGCATGAACGACAGTACGTTTGGTTCTTGCTTCATTTGAGTCTTTTGGTGGCCGGAAGAATCCATGCCGATCGATGCGAATCGAAACCGATGCGCGGATAGTATTCTTCCGCCTTCGGTGCGGCTAGCAGAATTATTTTCGCGCGACTCCCCAGGCGGGACTGAGTAAGACGAATCAGCTCACGTCCGACTCCCTTCTTCTGGTATGTTTCATCGACGGCGAGGTCCGATAGATAGCAACAATACTCGAAATCAGTGAGCGACCGCGCGACCCCGATCAGCTTCTCGCCGTCCCACGCGGTGCAGAGCAGGTTGGCGTGTTCGATCATCGCTTTGATGCACATCGGGTCATCAACAGGGCGCCTTTCCGCGAGAGATGAACGTTTCAGAAGATCGACGAATTCGTCTTCACCGATCACTCGGGTGTATTCATATTGAATGTTCATTTCTTACCGAACGTTTGGGCGTCATCTTCTTTCTCCACCAATTGTTAGGAACCTTATTAGAGAGGTAAACTGGGCTTAACCCCTTCTCCTCGGCTCGACTACTTCGTCCCGACCCCGATGAGCACTTCGCCGGGAATCTCGAAGCCGTTCGGTCCTTCAAACTGTTTAAACTGTTCGGCGATCTCTGCCCACGCCCTTTCTCGATCAGCCTCATTCAGCCGGTTCATGAGCTCCCGAGTGTCACCGGCGCCTTTCCGCATGTTTTCAACAGCGGCGGCGGCCGAGGGGAGCCGTCGCTGTATCGGAATAGCGCGAACCGACACATTTAGAAAATCACCTCGCCTGTAGACTTCTTCGAGCGCTCCCGGTTCTCCCAGTGCATACTGCCAAGGTTCGCCCGGCGCCGGCGCTGGTATGTTTCCGATGCGGCGAGCTGCCTCATGAAGAATCCCATGATACGGATTTTTCTCCAAAGCGGCTAAAACAATCACGGCGACTTTACCTCCGGGTTTCACAACACGGCGCATCTCGGTCAGCGCTTTCACCGGATTCGGAAATAGCATGAGAGCATTTCGACAGATCACCGCGTCGAACGAATCCTTGTCGAGTTCGAGGTTCTCTGCGTTCATGACGCGGGTTTCGACATTCGTGAGGCCCGCTTGGCGGGCCGCCTCGGCGGCTACGTCCAGCATGGCTGCGGAGCCATCCGCGGCCAGCACATGGCCCTTTGGGCCGACGCGTGCTGCTGCCATGAGCGCTGAATCGCCCGTGCCCGCCGCCACGTCAAGCACGCGGCTACCAGCTTGGACACCGGCCAAGTCAAGCATCATCTCCGTCGCGGCTCCATAGTTTTGCTGCCGCCTCGCTTGCCCGGTGCTCCACCAATCCGTCCTCTTGCGTCCCCATTTTTCAGGTGTAAGAGTCTCCGCCATACGACCTCCGTTTGTTACGCCCTGTGAATCAAGGCACGATGCCTTTCACTGCCCACGCTTTGGCTTGAAGTGTAAATGGCCCGTCAATGCGGTCGCCAAAAATATTCTGCCGCAGCCGCTCACGCAATGCGGTTCGCTGATCTTCCGCAACCCGCCGAAGATAAACGCCGGCAGGTCCCTGGCCTTCGGTGAGTGGTTGCCAATAACCGTCGAAGGAGTCGAAGCCGCAGGGGAACACGATACCGTTCACTTCGATATTTGTGAGGCCGGCAGACGTCCATAAAGCTAAAAGTTCCTCTTTAGTGCCATGAGTGCCACTGAGCAGTTTAGCTTCGGGATCGATGACAGTTGCAGCCTCAGTTAGCGCGTCATTCAACTGGTTTCCCCCGGTGGTGTCCCACATTGCTGTAGCGACCACTCCCCCTGGCCGCGTTACACGGCGCATCTCCGTAGCGGCCTTGGCCGCATCTGTAATAAAGCTCATGATAAGTAGAGCTAAACCGCAATTGAAAGAGCCATCGACGAAAGGCAGCTTCTGCGCGTCGCCTTGTTCGAAATGAATTCGAGGATCGTCACTCTTCGACCGCGCGTAAGCGAGAAACGCTTCGGACAAGTCCAGGCCGACGATCTTCGACACCGCCTTATGCTGCGCAATCGCGAACGTAAGCGCGCCCGTGCCGCAACCGACGTAGAGCACCTCGCCTCGAACGCCGGCAAAATCGACGAACAACGGCGCCAATATCTTGCTTGATCGTCCTCTCTGCCGCTCATAGGCTTCGGCAACCTCGAACATAATCTCCTCCTCGGTCAAATGTCGATCAGTGAATCTTTGCGCCCTCGACTTATCTCCGGCGGGGTAACCCTCGCTGAACAGCACCGCCTCTGAGGTCCGCCCGAAGTCACACCGTGTTACGATCATCATTGCGGCGGCCTCGTAGCCATCTGCGAATCTGCGTGGCGATGCACGATGCGCCAGCCGTCCGCCTCTCGGCGAAACACCATCGTAGCCCGCAACTCCAGCGTGGAGAGTTCGACCTGAGAACCCAGCCGGGAATGGATCACTTCTCTCTGTACGAGATAGGCAAGGTCGGCACCGACCATCCTGCTTATTTCCTCTCTGGTGCGAGTGCCATCGGAATATTTTTTACTGACCCAGCTGAGCCGATCCGTGACGTTTTTCCATCCGCGTTCCACACCGCCAAAGCCGCCGCAAAGAGTAACATCATCGGCACGGGACCATAGAGCTTGGAACGCCGCAGGCTGACCCTTTACGAACTCCTCTTCCGCAGTCTCAAGCTCCGCGACGAACGCCGTCCATTCCGCATCGTCTATTCCACTCGACATGCAAACTCCCCCTGGTTCGAGATTGTCTGAGCCTCAACCTCATTGATAAAATCGGCCTATTTCCTTCCGACTCCAACAAGCCATTCTCCAGGGGACTCAAAGCCGTTCGGCCCCTCGAACTGGCTCAGTTGCTGCTCTATTTCATCCCAGGCCAGCGCGCGCTCCGCGTCGCTCAGCTTGTTGAGGAGCGTTTGTAGACGCGGGAAGGAACCCTTCATCGCGCTTACGGCTTCGGCGGTGGAGGGAAAGCGCCTTTGCACCGCGACCGCTCTGACAGCCACGTCGCGGAATCCGGCCTTCGTATAGCACTCTTCGAGTACTCCCTGTCCAGAGAGCGCAAACATCCCTGGTTCCCCCGGCGCCGGCAATGGCATTTTTGCCAGGCGGCTAGCGATTGCTAACGGCAATCCGTGAAGGGGATTTTGTGCCGCCGTCGAAAATACTGTCGCAGCGAATCTACCCGCAGGTTTCAGCGCCCGACACACTCCGGCCAGGGTTTGGGTGGGGTTGGAAAAATGCATGAGAGCGGACCGACACAGCGCCGCATCGAAAGAGTTGGGCGCAATATCGACATTCTCCGCGTCCATCAAGCGTGTTTCCACGTTGGTTAAACCTGCCTCGCGCACCGTTTCGGCCGTCAGATTCAACATGCTGGTCGAGATGTCGGTAGCCAACACGTATCCGTTAGGTCCCGCGAGCCGAGCGGCCATGACGGCAAGATCGCCCATGCCAGCGGCTAGCTCCAGTACTTGGTCGCCACGTTGAATGTTGGCGAGATCGAGCATCATTTCCGTCACTGCCCCAGAAGCCTCGCCGCGCAGTCTTTTCCCACGGCGCCATTGCTCAGCATACTCGGCGGACGCAAAGTTCGCTCCCGTAGTAGTTTGATCCGGTGCTTTTACCGCCATCGTCTCCCCCCTTATATTTTTGGCTATTCTGGGTTTCCTGTGGAGAAGTATCCACCACGGAGGACACGAAGATCACGAAGAAAACAACTAAGCACAAATGCGAAGGGTGAGAAAATCAGAAAAATCTAAACCCTCGTGGACTTCGCGCTCTTCGTGGTGAGCCAAAACGTCCCGCACATAAACCAGTGTCCGCCAGACTTTCATATAGAACCCTGAAGCACCATACTGTTCGAGTCTCACTCGCTGCGATTATGAAGCTCGGTTAGCTCCGCGGTGAGAATGGCAGCGCTGCCTCAATCGTGCGAAAGGCCGCCGGCACGTAATCGAAGTCCTCCTGTGATGCTTGCACGAGCAGAAAAACCGTTTCCTCTGTCTTGCTCGGATTCGATAATTCGTGCCGCACGCCGGGCGGCATTCGACAGAACCCCCCGGGCTTGAGCACGAACACGCCGTTGCCGTGCTCGCCTTCATAGCGAATTTCGAGATTACCCGTGACGCCGATGAACAGATCGTAAACCCGGGCATGCAGGTGCGTCGGCACGCCGCTACCGGGCTGGACGCGGTACACCGCCGTTTGCACCGGCGCATCCTGGTGTAGCACACCCTTCCGGCAGTCCGGCCGGCGTTCTTCGAGCGCGGTTTTCGTGATGTCTTCTACGGTGATGACGGGTTTCTGACTCATGGATCCATTCTCTCTTTCTGAGACAAAATTACTGAAGAGATCACCCGTCTTTGAGGCTGGCCGAGTGGTCGCCGGTGTGGACGCTGACCCTAGGATCCTCTTTTAAACCGCGGCATCACGTGTCGGGCAAAGAGCTCGAGGGTTCTGAACGCCTCGGGTTCCTTGATGCCGCCGAAGTTAATCTGCATCGAAGGCTCGTGCTCGCCGATGAGATCGCGATTGAACTCGATCTGATCGATCACCTCATCCGGCGTTCCCACCAAGGCGGTGTGACTGTCGATCATCTTTTCCGGGGTGAGGGCGCTGATCGCCTCGACCAGCTTGTTGTAGCCGGCATATTGGCTCGATTGCTGGTTTGCCCACGAATGCACGGCCTCGGCGAAGACTTCGATGTAGCGCTCGACCGGTCGTCTGAAGCCCTCGATCGCCTCCTTGTGAGTCTCGGCCAAGTAGCAGTGAAGCGACGATTGAATTTGCTCGGCGCCGGGCTGATGCCCGCCTTCCCGCCAAGCGTCGCGGTAGCCCTGCACTAATTCACGGACCAGGTCGAGGTTGCTGGCGAAGGGCACAATCATGATGTGGTAACCACGTCGGCCTGCCCAGACAAACGATTCTTTTGTTGCCACCGCCGCAATCCAAATCGGTGGATGAGGCTTCTGGATCGGTCGGGGCATGAGGCGAACGTCGCGAAACTTGTGAAACTTGCCGTCGTAGGAGACCCGCTCATCCGACCAAAGCTGGGTGATGATATCAATGCCTTCCTCGAAGCGAGCACGGCTATCGTCCATGTTCACGCCGAACACGTCGAACTCTTTAGGGATAAAAGCCCGGCCGAAACCCGCGTCGAGCCGGCCGTTGCTGATGTTGTCAAGCATGGCCAGCTCGCCGGCGAGCTTGATTGGATTGTTGAACGCGGGGATAACCGCGCCGGTGATCAGCCGAATCCGGCGAGTGCGCGCAGCAACGGCTGACAAGAAAACAATCGGATTTGGGCTGTGACCGCCGTAGTCGTGAAAGTAGTGTTCGACCGTCTTTACCGATGCATATCCTAACTCATCCGCGCGCTCCGATAGGCCAAGTCCCAGCGAAAAATACTCCGCCGTGGACATGTCGGCCAAGCGGAATGATGGAAAGAAGTTCAGGCCAAAGCGCATCATGGCGAACAAAAATTAATTTCCCAAATCGAATCTCCGGTTGAGTTTTGGATTTCGCTTCGCTTACGGCCCTAAAAACGCCTCTGGCGGAACGGAATAAAGGTCGGTTGTTACCTTGGTTACACCCGGTATATTTTTGACCAAACGCACGACCTTGTCTTCCAACCCGTGGTCGACTCTACCCTTGACGTGAATATGACCATTCTCGGCGCGAACTTCGAGGGCCGATGCGCGGACATCGGTCGATGTCGACAAAGCGGCATGGACGCGGGAACCAAGCGCGAGGTCGTTGAAAGCTTGATTCGATGCGGCAGTGGGCTGATACTCTTCGAGCTTTGCCGCCTGGACAATCACACGCTTGGCCCCATCGCGGCGCATCTTGCCCATATTGAGAACCAGGTCATAACGATTCGGATCGCGCCAATCCGCGCCGAACATCGCCATGAGCCGGCGGCTGCGCGCCTTGTCGACCTCGTCGATATACCGGCGTGCGGCGGCGTCAGTCAGACCTTGCCGTGCGCGGACTTGTTCGATGCGAAATTCGATGGGCGCGGTCAAAAGTACTTTCAGCACATGCCCGATACCGGGGAAAAGCTCATGACCCAAGTGGCCGTGGTAGACCACCTTGCCGTCGGAGGCGAGTTCACACAGCGTCGCTTGAAGTGCGATGCGGTAGGGCCGCAGGTCTTGCATCAGACGCTCCCACCAGTGTGGGCCTTTTTCGATGATCTCGTTGAGTTTTGCTTCGGGAATGCGGTAGCGCCGGCTCGCCTCGATGAGCACCTCGCGCCCGACACAACGGTAGCCAAGATCCTGGGCCACAGTTTCGGCCAGTTCCTGACCCTCACCGGAAGCACCTTGATAGATTGTGACGATCGGCATGACAGCGTCCTCCTTTACAATTCCACACATGGCATTGCGCCGATCGCCTTGCGCTCGCCACCTGATGAGTAAACGAAAGGCCGATCTTGCATTGCCACTATCGAACGCGCGCCCTTATCAGATAACCTCATCCGGGTCATCCCGCGCACTCGCACTAGACCATTTTGCGCATCTCCTCGACTGAGAAAGCGCGGATAAATTTCATTTTCACGTTGCCTAACGACTGAACGCTCGACATGAACTTGTTGATCGGCTCAGGGCCCTCCGCCTCGATGATAATTCCAGCATCATGCGGGCCGCCTGGCGTGTAAAAAAGGTCTTTAACCTGGATGCCCAGTTTCGTCGCCTCGGCTTTGGACGCCTCAGCTCGATCTTTCCCGTCATTCTAGTCATGGCATAGCTATTGCCCAGCCTTCCTTGAGAAGCGTTTTGATACGGGAGGTGTTTATGCCTAGAGGAGTTATTCTAGTGGACTATACAGATCAAGGGCGACGCACAATCAAAGACTCGCCTGATCGAGCCGAGGCGTCCAAAGCCGAGGCGACAAAACTGGGCATCCAGGTTAAAGACCTTTTTTACACGCCAGGCGGCCCGCATGATGCTGG
>JAICHC010000126.1 GCA_025922795.1 Candidatus Binatia bacterium
AGATTGCCGGCCAGCGCCTTGCGGATTTCCACTTCGGAGGGATCGGGATTGCTTCGCAACAGCGCATGACTCGTCATGACCATCCCCGGCGTGCAGTAACCGCATTGAAGAGCGTAATGTTTCACAAAGGCTTCTTGAATGGGGTTCAACTCACCGTTCTTGGCAAGACCTTCGATGGTCATGACTTCCCTGCCATCGGTCTGCACCGCGAAATGAAGACAGGACTTGATGACTTTGCCGTCAAGCAGAACCGAGCAGGCGCCGCATTCGCCCACGACGCAGCCGACGTGCGTGCCGGTGAGGCCGATATTTTCGCGCAGAAAATGCGAGAGTAAGATACGCGGCTCCACGTCTTCTTGGTAAAGCCTGCCATTGATGGTGACGCGGATTGTCTGTTTCATAAAGGCGGAGAATAGCTGTAGAAATAAAGTGAATCAAGCTACGCGAGACCACGAAAAAAGCGGCATTTGGCACGAAGGCATAGCCGGCCCCCCGGACGATTTACGCACTAGAGAAGAGGACGCAAAGTTGCAACGTGCACATTTAAGAAAATTTTTCTTACACGGGCATTGCTTTTACTTGTTGGGGTGAAAGAATCATCTTCAGTTCTGGCAGCAATCAAAAATGTTCCTACCTGGAGATCGCCGGAGCGATCTCGGTCCATACCTCATCGTAACGATGCTAGTCGATTACGCCAAACAAAAAGCAGGACCGGAACAGGTGGAGCAGGTACTTTCGAAAGTCCCGGCTTTAAAGAGCATGATGCAATAATCAATTGCTCTGCCGCGCCGCGTACAAAAAGCGCGGTGCGGCATCTACATCTACATTCGTCCGTTCGCCGCTCAAGCGATGGACTGGCAGTCAGCGTTCACGTCCGGCGATGACGAGCTGATTTGCGTCTAGATTCTCAGTTCGAAGTAGGTCACCGGTTCGCCGTCGCGAGTTACCAGCTGGTCGCAAATGGTAAAGCGGGCGAGCGGCAGCCAGAAGGCGGTGGCGGGTGGATTCAAGACACGATAAACGGCGCCGGAACGCATTATCAGTAAATCATTGGTTTTACGACGCAGTCCGTCCTCCCAAGATGCCGCTGCAGCAACCCCGCCGAGCGCAAAAACCAACGCCCCGCTAACAAAAAAACATGAAACTCCCCGTTGTGAATCCTCAATTTAGGTGCAGCCGCGGACTAAAAAGAGCAGTAACAAAATCGGGACCGGTATACCCAGCAGCCACAGCAGTATCCAACCTATTGCACCTTTTTGATTTCTTAATGTTTCCATCGTTCCTCCTGGTAACTGAAACCGCAATCAACATGCCAAAACGATTCAGTTGAAATTACATGCGCCGAAATGAAAGGGCGTCTTGAAAAGACCAACACTGTGGAAGAAAAAAGCGGACTACGTAGATCTCTTTCGCCGCACTTGTATCAGTACACAGAGAGAGGGAATGCCAGCATGAGCAGCGTTGGGTCACACTTGCGGGCTCTCCCGCAGGAATGTTTCGGCGCTGAGACAAATTTAGGATTTCTATTGTCAAGTGAGACGGGTGGCATCTTGATTGCTCTCCTACTGCAAAAAGAGGAGGGTTGATTTATGAAACTAGGTAATTGGACGGCGAAGCTCGGCGTGACTATGTTCTTGGGCGCGCTGGGAACGGTCTGGGGCTGCGAGAGTGTCAGCCTTATCGGTAGGGACACCATCGAGCCCGGGTACGAGCAACGGAGCGACATTGAACGCCGCGATGGTGGCTATGATCGCCGCGACCGGTTCGGTAGGGACACGGCGCAAAACCATATTTACGGCACCGTGCAGGATATCGATGAGCGTCGTCGGGAAATCCGCCTGCGCACCGACGATGGAAGAACAACCGTCGTCAGGTACGATAGCCGCACCCGGTTTTTTGATGCCAACCGCGATCGCGATATAGAAGTGGCGTCGCTGCGTACCGGCGACTCGGTTGCAATCCAGCTCGAGAGAAATTCCGGCGGCGAGCAGTACGCCTATGCCATTCGCGTTGAGGACAGACGTGGCAGCTGGTGGCGGTAACGTTGGATGGAGGAGCACATGAGCGGGACCAAGCCTCGCGGCCCGGCGTCACATGGCGCGCTGTAACGCCTCAGCGGCAGCGCGCCGCACCAGCACTTTGATCAGTTCCCGTTTATACTCGGCCGAGCCGCGGTTGTCGTCGGTTGGATCGCACTCGTTCGAGGCGACTTCGCCGACCGTCCTCAGAAGGGCATCGTCGATCGGCTTTTCGCGCAGGCTATCTTCGGCCTTTCGGGCGCGCACGATTGTCGATGCGACCGAGTTAAGGCCGATGCGGACGTCTTGGCAGGTGCCGTTATCGGCTTTCAAGGTAACCGCAACTCCGACCGTGGCGAAATCTTCAATGCTGCGCGGGGTGAACTTGATATGCGCCCAGCCCGGCCGTATGGGTGGGGGAACAACGATTTCGGTCAGCAATTCACCCGGCTCAAGAGCCGTTTGATAGTAGTCGATGAAAAACTCGTCTAGGGGCAGCCTGCGCTGCCCCTTGCTGCTCGCAAGCGTGACTTCCGCGTCGAGGGCGATCAGGCTGGCTCCCGGATCGGTTAACGGGTCACCGGCGGCGAGATTGCCGCCAACAGTGCCCATGTTGCGGATACGCGGCTGAGCGACTTTGCGGAAAGTTTCCTGAAGCAGGGGATAGCGCTTCTGCACCACGGGCGAAAGCTCGATATCGCGATGACGCGCCCCCGCGCCGATTCTAAGGCCGTCTGTTGAATTGAACGTGATACGGTCGAACTTTGGAACCCGTGCCAAGCTGATCAGCACCCGGGGCATCAGCAAGCGCTGGCGCATCATGATTAATAAAGACGTGCCGCCGGCGATCACGCGCGCGTCGTCACCGTATTTATCCAACAAGCTGAAGGCTTTTTTGAGAGTCGTCGGTTCCTGGTAATCGAATCGAATCATCAGTTTCTCCCGTAACGGGACATAACTCATCACCACGACGCGTACGAAGGACACGAAGAATACGGTCGTAAGGGCGACCGGCCGGTCGCCCCTGCAACTTCGTGCCCTTCGCGACCTTCGTGGTAAGGTTTTTTTGGGTCTGGCGCGTATTTCCTCTACTTTTCTTTCGCTTTTTCCTTCAGCGCGCGGAGAATTTTCTCCGGCGTAATCGGCAGAGTTTTGATGCGCACGCCGACGGCATCGAAGATCGCATTGCTGATCACTGCCGCCGTAGGGTCCATGTTCAGCTCGCCCAACCCCTTGGCTCCGAATGGCCCGGTGGGCTCATACGATTCGGCAAAGGCATGCTGGAGCGGGGGCATGTCGCGCATAGACGGAATACGATAATCGGAAAAATTCGGATTGATCGGCTTTCCTTCCTCGATCTGCAGTCCTTCGGTCAGCGCGTAACCGATCCCTTGAGCCAGCCCGCCCTCGACCTGGCCTTCGGCGCCGAGGGGATAGATCACCGTGCCGCAGTCCGAGGCAACAACGAATTGCAGAATTGTCACCTTTCCGGTTTCTTGATCGACGTGCACTTGCGCGGCCTGGGAACCGTAGTTGTATGCGCCGGATTCGTTGCCGAAGCGCGTGCTGTCGGGTAATACGGAGTCGGCGTCGAAGCTGCCGGAGCCGACGATCGGCGCGCCGTTGTGGCGGAACAAGCGCGCCCGCGCGACGTCGGAGACGGTTAACGATTTACCACCTTCGGCGCCTTTGACGAAAATTTTTCCGTCGCGCGATATGAGATCTTGCGGATTGGCTTCAAGCATTTCAGCGGCTTGGTCAAACAGTTGTTGTTTGACGTTGGTGGCGGCGTTTTTCACGGCGTTGCCGCTGACGTAGGTCAATCGGCTCGCAAAAGCACCCAAACAGAAAGTGGTGAGATCGGTGTCGGCGCGAGAAATCTCCACATCTTCGACCGGCACGCCGAGCTCTTCGGCAGCAATCTGGCACATCGCCGTGTGCACGCCTTGGCCGCATTCACCCTCACCGCTCAAAATAAGCGCCTTGCCGTCTTCATTGATCTTGATCGTTGCCGAGCTGCCGTCGTAATCGCCGAAGTGGCGCTTGCCGCTGACATGAACGGTGCAGGCCAGCCCCAAGCCGGTATTCGGCTGCTTGTTGGCGCGCTTGGCTTTCCAGTCGATCATCTTTTCCGTCATGTCGAGGCACTGCTTGAGCTCGCAGCTCGTAACCCGATTACCGTGCGGCGACACGTAGCCGGTTTCTGCCGCGTTGATGCGGGCAATTTCGATCGGGTCGATTCCGAGCTCGTGCGCACCCAGATCGATCGCCTGCTCGACGGCCCATTCCGCCGAGGGATTACCAAAACCACGAAACGCGCCGGTGGGAATTTTGTTTGTGTACACCAGCAATGCTTCGGTTTTGACGTCGGAATATTTGTAACAGGTGTCGTGACGCATGGCGGCCACGCCGGTAATGGCCGGCGCTTTGGCCGAGTAGGCTCCATTGTCGGCAATGACCTTGATATGCTTGGCGCGAATGCGGCCGTCCTTTTTGAAGCCTAATTTGACGTTGATTGTCATGAAGACGCGCGGCCGGCAGCCGGCGAGAAATTCTTCTTCGCGGGTATTGATCAACTTGACCGGCTTGCGCGCTTTCCTGGCCAAAACCGCGGCCACCAGAGCGTTGTTATCGTCGCAGGATTTTCCGCCGAAGCCGCCGCCAACGGCGCTCTGAATGATTCGCACGTCGGTCTCGGGAACCCCCAAGGCGGTGGCGATGCGGTAACGCGCATTAAACAAGGTCTGCGTGTTCATGTAGATGGTGTATTTACCGCTGGTGGCGTATTCCGCCACACTTCCGATCGTTTCGATCGAGCAGTGCCACTGCGGCATGCTGGTAAAGGTGTCTTCGACGATCACATCCGAGTCCGCGAAGGCCTGCGCGACGTTGCCGCGCTCAAGGTCCATATGGACGGCGATATTGTTGGGTTTATCGTCGTGGACGACGGGCGCGCCGTCTTTCATTGCTTCTTCGGCATCGAACACGCCCTGCAGCGGCTCCCAATCCACCTCGATCAAGTCGATCGCTTCTTCGGCGATATCCGGATCGATGGCCGCCACCGCGGCGACTTCCTCGCCGACGTAGCGGGATTTGCCCACTGAAAGAATATATTGATCGGCAAAAAACGCGCCCCACGGTTTTTTGATCGTGTCTTCCGCGGTCACGACGGCGCGTACCCCCGGGAGTTTCTCCGCCCTGGTCGTGTCGATATGGCGGATGCGCGCGTGCGGGTAGGGGCTGCGCAGGACCTTTCCTACCAACATTCCCGGAAGGAAAATGTCCGCGATATATTGCGAAGTGCCGGTTACCTTGTCGAAACCTTCGACTCGCTGAACGCGGCGTCCGACGACGGAAAATTTTTCTGCTTTGGCCATGTCTGTCATTCTTACAAATTAATCTCTGGGATTTCTCCCGCGAAGGCGCCAAGACGCAAAGAAAAACTTTTCTAAGTCTTAAACTTGGCGCCTTTGCGGCTTTGCGGGAAAAATGATCCCGCCGATAGCGGATCAAGTCGTTTTAGCGACCGGTTTATAAACGTCCAGACTCTGTATCTTTGCCGTGGTCTCGCGCTTGCGGAACGTGTAGTTGGGGTCCGTCTTGCCGTTCACCACAGCCATGACCGATTCGAAGATTTTATAATAGCCGGTGCAGCGGCAGAGATTGCCCGACATCCATTCCCTGACTTCCTCTTCGCTCGGCTTCGGGTTTTCATCGAGGAGGGCTTTTGCCGCCATGATTTGCCCCGGCGTGCAGATGCCGCACTGAAAACCGCCGTATTCAATGAACGCCTGTTGCAGCGGGTGCAGCTTGCCATCCTGCGCCAGTCCCTCGATGGTTTCGATTTTTTTGCCGTCGCAAGCCACCGCCAGTGTTAGACAAGAACTGACCAGTCTGCCGTCGATGATCACGCTGCAGGCGCCGCAAACACCGATGCTGCAGCCTTCCTTAGTCCCGGTTAATCCGATGTTGTCGCGCAGAACTTGCAGCAAGAGTCGATTCGGCTCGATTTCGACCGCATGCTCTTCGCCGTTGACCTCGAATTTTACCTGTCGTTTCATGAACGCGACCATAGCTTTTGTTATTGGAATTTTCAACTTCACGAGCGAAGCTCGCGGTTCAACCAGCCGCACAGCTGCGTTAGAGCGCCACGCTGAGCGACCGTGTTCGGGCGAGCTCTTGCGGGTATCACCCCGCAAAATAGGCGTGCTTTTTATTAGATCATCGGCACAATCTAAAGTGCATAAAACACTTTGGCATTGTGCGAGAGGATTTTTTCCTTGACAGCCGAGTCGATGCCATCCATGCGCTTAAACTCATTTAACGCGGTCACCGCGCTGGACGGATCGATGTGGCCGTAGTCGGTGCCGATCACCAGGCAGTTTTCGCCGCACCAGCGCACGATGTAAGGCACGTCATCATTGGTCTGGCAGGTGACGAAAATATTATATTCCTCGAAAACGTTCTGTGGGAAGGTCCGGCCGGCGGCGCGATAACGAATCTCCGCTTCGCGAAAGATCCACGGCACCCACTGCGCCGAAGCTTCGATGAAACCCCAGCGGAGCTTGGGAAAGGTCTCATGTAAGTCACTCATGATGACGTCGTAGCATGCCGTGACGGTCGGCACGCGAAATTGCGCGAAGCGTCCCGCCGGCGCCAAGCGGTACAGGTCGGAGTTCTCGGGATTACCGTTGGCGATGTGCACGGCAATCGGAAGATCGAGATCGCTGGCCAGTTGGTAGAGCGGATAGAAATAGGGGTCGGAAAGATGGCGATCGCCCTCCAACGGCCGCATGCACACCGCCGCCGCGCCATTCTCCTTGGCGAACTTGATTTCCTCGACGGCGGCATCGAGGTTCATCGCCGGCACGACGCAAGAGTAAAATAATCGTCCGTGGCTCTTCTTCGAGATATCGGTCAGCCAGCGGTTCCAGCTGCGACACAGCGCGACCTCGGCATCGGGCCTGGTCGTGATCCGTTCGATCCAAAAGGTGTTGTGCAGCACCTGCACGTCGATGCCCAGTTCATCCATGTGCTTGAGCCGCAACTCGACGTCGTCCAGCTCGCGCGCGGTTTTCGGCGTCTCGAAATTTCGGCCGGCGCGCTCGGCGAACTCCTGCAGTTCGCGCTCGCTCAAAGTTAATTGACGAAAACCGGCGATCTTGTCATCGATCACCCAATATTGCCGGGTCGGATCGGCTGGTGCGGAATAGAGCTTCGGCCGAAATTTCTGCTCCGCTGCAGGGAGATAGTCCCACGTGCGCTCGGTTTCGACGACATGCGCGTCGGCATCGATGATCGGAAATGCATTTGCCATGGCAAGTCCTCCGGGAGCATCCGAGGATATAGACTCGACGTTATGGCTACGCAACAAATCTGTCAAGTTACTCAAGTTTAGCGACGCGTGTGGGCACATGACTCGGGACGC
>JAICHC010000127.1 GCA_025922795.1 Candidatus Binatia bacterium
AATCCCGTTGGTTTAGCGGGTCGTACTCACAGGACATGATCAGCAGCGGAATCGAGAGCTGCGATAGCTGCTTGACGAATTCATCGGTGGTCGAGCGCGCTTGATGGACCGGGCTTCTGAGGCGCGCCGCTGACAACGTCTCCCAGGCTCCGGGGATGATCGAACATTCATAGCGCTCGCGGATGTTGTCTGCGCTTTGCCACTTGGGATCGTGATAGAGCAGGGCGACGATCTTTTTCATATTGTCGAACGACGGCGTGTAATTCTCCAGATCGGCTTGTGATGTGGTCTTGAATACGCTGGCATTGCCGCAGATCGTCACCATCTTTTCGATTTGAATTGGCGCCGGTCGCCGCACCGAAGCGCGGAGGATCAGCCCGCCGCCGGCTGAATTGCCCACGAAGCATGCTTTGCCGATGCCGAGAGTCTCCAGGAAACGTTGCAAGTGCTTGATGCGCAGTCCCGCCGGGTCCGAGAAGCTATAGACTTTATCGGTTTGCCCCCAACCGAGAAGATCGGGAGCCACCACATGAAAGCGCTGCGCAAGAGCTTCGATGTTGTAGCGCCAGGTGATCTCCGCGGAGGCGCCGTATTCGCCGCCGTGCAGCAAGATCAAATCGGGGCCGCTGCCGGCTTCCAGGAAGTGGGTTTGGATATCGCCGGCGAAGATTGCCCGATGGTCGTAAGCAGTCATTGAACCATGGCTTTATAGAAACGACACGCCGCCATCCACGGCGAGCGTCTGCCCGGTCATGAAATCGCTCAGCGGCGAGGCGAGAAAGAGCATCGTGCCGACCAAATCCTTGGGAAGCTGAACGCGTTTCAAGGCGCGATCGCCGACGCGCGCCCCGCGCATCTTAAGCACTTCCTCGGATGGGTTTTCTTCGGACAACGTCGATCCGGGAGCAATGGCATTGACGTTAATGTTGTCGTCACCCACTTCCCGCGCAAGCGTGCGGGTGAAGCCGATCACACCGGCCTTCGAGGTGACGTAGTGAATGCGCCCGGCGCTGCCGTTGAGGACGGTGCCGGAAGAGATGTTGATGATCTTGCCGGACTTTTGTCGGCGCATGAAAGGTAGCACGGCGCGGCAGCAGAAAAACAAGCCCTTTAGATTGACCAACATCATACGATCCCATTCCGCTGGGTCGATGCTGTCGATGCCGCCGCGGTTCATCGGGATGGTGGCGAAGATTGCCGCATTGTTGGCCAGCACGTCAATCCTTCCGAATTTGTCGACGGCGATTTTCGCCATGTCTTTCGTCGATGACTCGTTGGCAACATCGACCTTGACGGCCAGAGCTTTGCCGTCAAACTGCTGGATGACTTCGCCAGCCACTCTCTCCGCCGCCGGCGCGTCGATGTCGGCGACGATCACTCTGGCGCCCGCTGCGGCAAATCCGTGGCAATAGACCCGGCCGATCCCGTGGCCGCCGCCGGTCACGATCACAACTTTCTCCTTCAATCCCTCGATCATGGCGACTCCTCAGTTTGATTTGCCGTCAAAATAGCCCTAGAACTTTTAAGGTGTCAAGGTAAGTGTTGGACAAATACGACGCTCGGTGAGATTGGCGCTCAAGGTGAAAATTCGATGTCGATGCGATCTCGGTTGCGAATGACGACGCGCGTGTCGCGCTTCCGTTCAGTATCGCTAGCCCTCGCGTGTTGGCTCAGTGGTTGTTTTCTGGCGGTCGATGTCGCAAAGGGGCAGAGCGACAGCGCCGGCAACCTGCCGATGTTTGGTCAGCCAAAGATCGTTCGACCGGAAAATTCAAAGAAAGCCGACGAGGCTTTCATTCGCGACTCCACGCTCCGCTTCGGTAGCCGACAGGCGGGAAGCGATGCATTGGCGACCCAGGGCTGGGCGGCGGTTCGCGCCAAGCAGGACGATTTAGCCATGCAGCATTTCAATCAGGCGTGGCTGTTAAATCCAAAGAACTACCGCGTATTTTGGGGGTTTGGCGCCGTCATGAGCGGCCGCGGCAGATTGGCTGAAGCGTTGGAGCATCTGGAAAAAGCCCGCGAGTTGATCGATGATCCGATGCAACGCGTGGCGCTACTCTGCGATCTCGGCACGGTTTACTCCGAATACGCAGCGCGCCTACCCGCCAATCGCGAATTGGAGCGCGCCCAGCACTTTGTGATGGCCAACAGCCGCTTTACCGAGAGCCTCGAAAATGATCCCAAATACGCCATGAGCTGGCGGGAATGGGCCATGTCGCTCTACGAGCAGGAGCGCTATTCCGAGGCTTGGATCAAAGTTCAGCGAGCCCGGGAGCTTCGCGCCGAGCCGTTCCCACCGGAATTTCTAAAAAAACTCTCGACCAAGATGCCTGAGCCAAAGTAAGTTAAGGCCTCAGTGGCGGTGTCTGCCGCGCCTCGTGGCCTGTAAGAAGATGTCCCGTTACGCCATTCTGCGCGCGATTCAAAGGCTCGATCCCAAACAGGATCATCAACGGATTGTTTTTCTGTCGAGTTGTTTTGAGTTCCCCTTCGATACGACGCGCGCGTTGGAGTTCGCGCTGTTCCGAACGTTTTGTGTGCCGAGCATTTCAGCGCTGCTCGATCGCACAGGTGAATTCGAAAAACGCGCGCAAAAACGCTATGACGATACCGACATCATTATTAGTGAGCTGATCGAGTGGGGTTATGAGAGCGAGCGCGGCCAGCGCGCCTTGCGGCGCATGAATCAGCAACATGGCCGCTTCGCGATTGCCAACGAAGATTTCCTTTACGTGCTGTCGACATTTATCTACGAGCCGATCCGGTGGAACGCGCGTTTTGGTTGGCGTCCGATGTGCGATCAGGAAAGGCTTGGATATTTCTATTTCTGGCGCGAAGTGGGCCGCCGTATGAATATCAAGGACATTCCACCGGATTACGCGACCTTCGAAGCGTTCAATCAAAATTACGAGACCCGACACTATCGATTTACGGAAGCCAACGGGCACGTTGGCATGGCGACCCGCGAATTGTTCGTCAGCTGGTTTCCCAAACTCAGCGCCCCCCTGGTGCGAAGAGCCATCCATTGCTTGCTCGATGACTCTCTAATCGCCGCGTTCGGCTTCCCTGCGCCGTCGCGTCGGATGCGCTGGATCGTAGCCGCAGCGTTGCGTCTGCGCGGCAGGCTCGCGGCGTGGTTGCCGGCGCGCCGCCGGCCCCGCTTGCGCACCGCAATGAGCCATCCGAGTTATCCAACGGGCTATGTCATTGAGGAGTTGGGGCCACCGCCAGCCGGATGAAAATATGACGAACGTTTCGGGCCAAAAAATCAGCCGTCGGACCGGAATACTGTCAGTCTCGAGTGTGTTATCCGGGTTCAGTCGAAATTTCGCCTCGGATTTGGACCCGTAGAAATTATAGAAGTCGATCCTATTTCAAATTTTCCCGGCGTGAAGAGTACCCATATAAACTCGCTGCCTTGAGTATTCACCAAATTGCGGAGGTCAGACGATGGCGCAAGATTCGACTTTCGATTCGGCGAAGGCGGCCGCCTTTGCCGAGCGTTTGTTAGACACACTTAACCAAGGCGCCCTGTGCTTGATGATCTCTGTCGGGCATCGGGTCGGCTTGTTCGACGTTCTACGGAATTTGCCGCCGGCGACGTCAGCCGAGATTGCGGCAAAAGCGGACCTTAACGAACGTTACGTGCGCGAATGGCTGGGCGCGATGGTCACCGGTCGTATTATCGATCTCGATCCCTCGTCGAGTCGGTTTTCCTTGCGGCCCGAGCATGCCGCCTTTCTGACCCGACCCACGGGCGCTGATAACCTCGCTGTATTCGCTCAATACATCCCCTTGCTGGGAAGCGTTGAGGACGATATCGTCGAGTGTTTCAAAAACGGCGGAGGCGTTCCTTATGCCAGGTTTCCGCGATTCCACGAAGTCATGGCTGAGGACAGCGGCCAGTCCGTATTGTCCTCGCTAGAGTCGCATATCCTGCCGCTTGTGCCCGGCCTTGTTGAACGACTCGGCACGGGGATTCAAATGCTCGACGTCGGCTGCGGCCGCGGCCGGATGATCAATCGTCTGGCCGAGCTCTATCCCAGGAGCCGCTTTACCGGCATGGACTTGTCGAGCGCGGCGATCCTTTCGGCGTGGGAGGAAGCTGCTGAAAAGAAACTGCGCAACGTAGAATTCATCGTCAGCGATTTAAGCAGTTTCGATGAGACAGCCGAATTTGCGGCCTTCGATTGGGTGACCACTTTCGATGCGATCCACGACCAGGCCAAGCCGCTCAACGTGCTCCGTGGAATTAACCGCACGCTCCGGCCTTCCGGTGTTTACCTGATGCAGGAAATCAAGGGATCGAGCGAAATCCACAAGAACCTGGATCTCCCTCTCGGGCCCGTGCTGTATACGGTTTCATGTATGCACTGTATGACAGTGTCGCTGGCGCAGAATGGCGAAGGTTTAGGCGCCATGTGGGGCGAGGAAAAGACCCGCGAGTATCTTAAACAAGCGGGGTTTGCTTCAGTGGAGAAACACGAGCTGGCGCACGACATTCAAAACAACTGGTACGTGGTGAGGAAGTAAAGAACTGGAGTGTTGGAGTGATGGAGAATTGGAGTAGTGAGTCGGACCCATTACTCCACCACTAGCACTCCACTCTTCCTTCATGCATCGATGGTTTGGCCGCCATCGATCACCAGGGCATGGCCGGTGACGAAAGAAGCCTCTTCCGAGACCAGAAACAAGACGCCGTAAGCAATTTCTTCCGGGCGCCCCATGCGCAGCAGCGCCTTGTTGCTCGCGCCCATGGTTTTACGCTGCTCCTCCGTCATGCCGTCGGCGAGAGTCGCTTTGGGCGGGAAGCCGCGGAAGCGCGGCGTCTCGATAGCACCCGGACACACGCAGTTGATTCGGATTCCCAGGGGACCGTAATCGAGCGCCATCTCACGAGTTAAATTGATAATCGCGGCTTTGGTCGCGCAGTAGCCGGGATACTCGGGCGATGCCAACAGACCAAAGGTCGAGGCGGTAGTCACCATGTTGCCGCTTTTTTGTTTGATGAAGTGCGGCATCACCGCCCGCGCGCCGCGAAACATTGCGTTCAGATTGGTATTCAGTACAAAATTCCACTCCTCGTCGGTGTGCTCGTGGATTTTTTTCCGGATCCCGGCCCCGGCATTGTTATAGAGAATATCGACTCGGCCGAAGTTATCGACGGCGCTTTTAACCGCCCGGTCGAGGTCATCCTGGTTGGTCACATCGCAGTGAGCGAATAGCGCGTCGCCACCCTCTTTGTCTTTAATCAATTGATCGATCCGCGGCGAAATACTTTCCTGGATATCGCAGCAAACCACTTTGGCGCCTTCGCGGCCGAATAAGCGCGCCGTCGCGCGGCCGATGCCGCTGTTGGCTCCCGTAATGATCGCCACTTTGCCGGTGAGCCGGCCCAGACCGGGCCGCAACATCGCATGCTCATCCGAAAGTATTTCCGCCATGATGTGCCTCCTGAAAAATGATCGCGCAAAGCCAACGCGAAGCGATCACGTTTTTTATCTTAGACCGGCGACCTATTTCAACCGCGCGCGGCGAGAATGGGGAAATGGAGTGATGGAGCAGTGCGTTTTTTGAAACCAAGACTGCATTACTCCAACACTCCAGAGAGTTTGCCTTGGCAACTACTTCTTGTAGAGGCGCTTGATGAATCCGGAGGTCTCGAGCTCCCGCACGAGGCTCTGGTCGACGAATTTATTCGGGTCTGCAGCCGCCGCTTTGGAATTGCTCCGTGCCAGATCGTCCAACATGGTCTTCACGCCCTCCGGAGTTGGATATGGCGCCTCATTAAAAATCGGAATGTAGGCGTTGTACGCGCGCTCCAGCGCTTCGGGATCGGAGATGCCGAGGTTTTTGCGAAACAACGCCTTGGCACCCTCTTTATCGGTCTTAAGGTAGTGAATCGCTTCCACCATCGCCGTCGTCAGCTTGAGCATCAGCGGACGTTTTTCCTTTAGAATAGCCTCCCGGGTGAGAATGCCGTTCCACCAAAAAGGTATCTTCAGCGTATTGATGGAAAAGAGCTTGCGAAACCCCAATCGTTCAGCCTCGCGCACGAACGGTTCCGGCATGATCGTGAATTGCGTGATGCCCTTCGAAAGCGCGGCGAATCTCTCCGGGTTGCCGCCGGCAGGAATGATCTTGACGTCTTTCTCGGGATCGATGCCGAGTTTGCGCAATGCCAAGCGGAGACCCATATCCGAAGTGCTTCCCAGCCGGTTCACACCGGCAGTTTTTCCTTTCAACTGTTCAATGCTGGTGATGTCTTGTGTCGATACGATGAAGTCGACAAAGGTTGGAACCACTCCGACGATCAATATGGAGTCGAACCCGGCCAGTCTCGAGCTGGTCAACGTGGTGACCGATATGCTCGCGGCGTCGATTTCGTTGGCGAGCAAGGCTTGCAGCACCGTCGGGCTGGCGCTGATGCTGATGATTTCAGGCCGCAGGCCCTGCTTTTCGAGCAGTTTTCTTTCCTGCATGGCCCAGATCGGACTGTTGGAAGGACTCGCGCCTGCCCACGCCAGCCGAATTCTTTCTTGTGCGTGCAGCGTTGCGTTTGTAGTTAACAAGCCGGCCAACACGAGTACTGAAAGCGCCCATCGATGCAACATAATGTATTCCTCCTCTGTGACTTTTAGACGCGCCGGCTGACATATTGCTCTAAAAGTAGGAGACGTCAAGCCGGAGCCGCACTATACACGAGACACTGAATGCATAAAATCGAATTCATGCTGGGCTACGCGATGTGTAAACTCCCGTATCGCTGCTGCTTTCAAAGGCGCAATCAAAAACGAGAAAATGGTCCACCTGCGTTGACTCAAGAGGGCGTATGATATAGTAGAGGCACGTTTCTGCGAGAGATCGTATGGCCGTAAAGGGTATTCTCATCACCGGGGGCTCGGGATTGGTCGGAGCTTATGCGGTAGGCATGTTGCTCGACCGCGGTGAGCGTCCTGTAGTGTTCGATGTCGCGGTCAACGAGCGCTTGCTCGGCGCCGTCGGCGTGGACACCAACAAGGTCACGCTCATTCGCGGCGATATGATGGATCTGCCGGCGCTAATCTCCGCGCTGCGCGACAACGATTGCGACCGTGTCATACACTTGGCGGCTTTCCTCGGCGAAGAAGTGCAGCGCCGTCCCTACAGCGGCGTGAGACTCAACTTCATGGGCACGGTGAATGTGTTTGAGGCCGCGCGTTTGGAAAAAGTAGCGCGTGTCATTTTCCCCAGCTCGGGAACGGTTTATTTAGGCTCGCTGGGCGAAGGCCTGGAAAAAATCGATGAAAAGATCCCGATGAATCCGCCGTCGGTTTACGCCGCAACCAAGGCGAGCTGCGAATTCATGGGGCGCGCCTACGCGAAACGCTACGGCTTTGAGTTTATCTGTCTGCGCTACACCGGCGGTCTGTACGG
>JAICHC010000128.1 GCA_025922795.1 Candidatus Binatia bacterium
CGCAGACCGAGGAGAATAGCGCGCTTGCACCGATGGTCGCCATGGCCATCCCCCCGCGCAGACGTCCCAAAAGAGCGTTTACAAAAGTAAAGAGATCGCTGCCCAGTTTGGCGTTCGCGAGAAACAGGCCCATCAAAATGAATAGCGGAATGACGCTGAAGGCGTAGCTCGTCACGCTCGTGAATGGATCCGAGCCCAATCGGGCCAGCGCGGCCGCCGGCCGGATGATGTAGCCATAACCGGCTACCGAGACCATGATCATGGCGATGCCGACGGGCACCTTCAAGCTAAGCAGCGCGAGCATGGCGGCGATGCCGATGAGACCGATGTTCTCGGGAGTCACGGTTGGTCTCGGCGAAATTTCTCGATCGATTTGACGAGGTCACAGAAAACGGCAAGCACACAGGCCGCCGTCCCCGCAACCGCCACTATCACGAAGGGCTGGATCGGCACTTGCAACACAGCGGTAGTGTAGTTGCCTTCACCCATCCGAGCCGAGTATTCGTAGAGTTGCCACGTCACCGCGGTCATCACGGCAAGGTTTACAACATCGATCAGGAGGTTCGTGTATTTTTTCACGCGCGAGGGGAAATAGTTGTAGGCGATATCAAGAGAGATGTGTTCCTGGTGGTGCTGGGCCAAGCCGAGCGCGAGAAAGACGATAAACACCATGAACAGCTCCGTGAGCTCGAAGGTACCCGCCAGCGGCCGATTCAAGAGATAGCGGCCGAAGACGTCGGCAACCGTCAGAAACATCAAGACGGCGAGCGCGACACTGCCGAAATGGGTCAAGAAGCGATTGAGCGTGAGGGAAATCCGTTCCACTTAGTACATCTGAAGTGCAGGCTGATTCGACGAACGCTCACCAGGTGCAATGACAATTCTACGGACCATTCCATCTAACCACGAAGGCCCCAGCGCGGCAGAGCCGCAACCAAAGTCGCAAGAGACACCTCACCACGAAGGACACGAAGAGCACGAAGTAGGAGATTAAAAAGTAATATTCCTGAACCTTCGTGTCCTTCGTGCCTTCGTGGTGGACATCATTATTTACGTATTGTCTCAGCAATTCCGGATCAGCGCCAAATTTGCGCAAGCGGCGAAAACTCTCAACGATAGTGGTACGAAGAGCACGAAGCTTCGGAGTTAAGTTTACTCAAACCCTTCGCGTCCTTCGTGGTGGTCCTTCGTGGTGAAATATCTGTTTCGTCCTTGATTCCGGCATCGCCGCCGGTGGATCCCGATCCTGCACGGATTTATTTTTTGCTGATGAGACTCATCATTTTGTCATGCACCTGCTTGCCGGGGCGGCCCTTCGATTCCATCTCCTTGATCCAGTCTTGGCTCACCTGAGCCGTCGCCTGCTTCCACCTTGCCATTTCGACCGGCGCGAGCTGATAAATATTGGCTTTGACTTTTTTCAGCGCGGCGAGGCCGTCGTGTGCTTCATCGTCATAGTTTTTGGCGCCGAGCATGGCCATCCGTTTGCCGATTAAACTATCGATTAGCGCTCGATCTTCGCTCGAGAGTTTCTTATAACTTTGCTGGTTCATCGCCACGATCATGGCGGCGACGTAGGAATTGGCCAGAGTCGCATGCTTGACCAGCTGATCGAGACGGAATCCCTTGATCGCCGAGAGCCCGATGACCAGACCGTCCACGACGCCGCGTTCCAAGGCATCGTAAATTTCACCCGCCGGCATCGTGACCGGAACCGCGCCGAGCGCGCGCAGCATCGAAACCTGAACCGCTCCCGGCGCCCGAATTTTGAGCCCGCGGAGATCCTCCAGGTTTCGTACCGGCTTGGAAGTCGTATAGAGCTGTCCCAGGTCATGAGTCCAGGTGGCGAGCACTTTGACGTCGCGATACTCATTTTTGAGCGCCGGCACCTCTTCCAACATTTGCCAGAAGACTTGGGTCGCTTCCTGCGCCGAGGACCATAGAAACGGCAGCTCGACGATGCCGCTTAAAGGAAAACGACCCGGCGTGTAGCCTTGTAAGGTCCAGCCAATGTCGAAAGCGCCTGCGACGACGTTTTCATAGTGCGCCGGCGCCGCGGCCAATGCACCGCCCGGATCGATCGTCACTTTGATGCGCCCTTTGGACTTCTCTTCGAGTTCTTTCTTAAACGGCTCCAGCATGAGGCGGTGTTGCACGTGTCTTGCCGGAAAAGGATGAGAAATGATCAAGTCGACAGCATAGGACGGTTTCCAAGCCGATACGGACAGAAACAAAGTCGAAACGGCAAAAAAAGCGAATCGGCGAGAGAGAAGAAAATTTCGCATACGAGCCTCCTGAAGGTGCTGCTTGATTTGCCGCACCCTTGTGGGGTGAAACGTAGCGCCTAAGTCTTGAACAGCCGGCAAGTTATA
Organism: Candidatus Binatia bacterium; assembly: GCA_025922795.1. Next base: position 2,373 of record JAICHC010000128.1, read on the forward strand.
TTCCGGTCACTATGTTGTCAATGGTAATAGCCCGTAGAGGGTGACATTGACACAGACTACGCGCGTTCGATAGGGTTTATGATGAATGTGCCGGTCGCCGCGGCATGCGCAAATCTATCTATTCTTGATCATAAGCAGACTCGAGCAAAGGTCAGCCGGCGAAATTCAGTGGCGGAGGTCTTTATGAAAAAATTTCGCATAGAGCCGCACGGACGTCTTCAAGAATGGGTGGCCGATGAGAAGGGATATTTCAGGGACGAGGGATTGGACTACGAATTTTTAATCTCTTATGCGACCCAGGCATCCGGTTATGGTCTGGTGCAATCGACCGAGAGCGCCGCGCCGGAAGTCAAGCGCGGCGCCTTCGAGAATATGGAGAAGGGTCGCGCTGCCGATATCAGTTGCGCATGTCACTGGGCGGTCAACATGGCCTCATCTTCCGGCCACGGCCGCATGTGGGGTCATGCGTACTCCGTGACGCCGTCGGCCATTGTCGTGGCGCCGGAATCTTCGATCAGGAAGCCATGCGACCTGGCCGGTGTCGAAGTCGGCGTGGGCTATCACTCGGGAAGTTATTTTTCTGCGATCCAAGCGCTCGGAAAGGTCCTCAAGCCTGACGAGATCAAACTGGCATATATCGGCCAACCGCAGGACCGGCTGGCCGCGCTGCTGAGCCGTAAGGTTGCCGCCGCCAACATGTTCGGTGCGCCGCTTTACCTGGCCGAACACCAAGGCTTCCGAAAAATAATCGACACGACCTTCATGATCGGGTTTTTATTGCATAACGATGCCGACGTGGATGATATCGAGCGCTATTTCAAGGCGCTGCAGCGCGCGCAACGGGATATCGATCTCGAGCCGGAGCGCTATAAACACTATTTTTTGAAGGAATTGCCGGAAAAATATCACGATATGATCGATGTCAGCGCATTCGGACCGGGAGAGCGTCTGGTGTTCGAGCCGTATACTCGCGAGATGTTCGAGCAAACCCATGACTGGATGAAACAGGAAAAGCTTTTTTCCGAAGGGCAGGTCGGCGCACCCGATTACGACCGAGCCGTCTCTGCGCATGGTTGATCCAGCCGAATCTCGGCGGGAGGAGGTCTGATGGGACAGATCGTCGCCGCTATGGTTTCCTGTCACGCACCCGCGCTTTTCCTGCGGCAGCCAGGCGAAGATCCGGCTCAACTCGATGCCACCATCGCGGGTATGCGCCGTCTCGGACAAGTCCTCGACGATACCAAGCCGGACGCGTTGATCGTCGTCGGCCTGGATCATCTTGAGGCCTTTTCACTCGACGTCTCGCCCGCTTTTGCGGTCGTCGTCGGACCGGAGGTGACCGGCTCTTTCGGGCGCAAACAGTATCGCGTGGAAGTGCACCAAGATCTCGGACGCGCCCTGCTTGACGGCTGCCTGCAGCGGGACATCGATATGGCTTTTTGTCACAAGGCGTTTATGGGTCACGCTTTTGTTGTGCCCTTTGAATTCATCCTCGAGCAGCGCCGGATTCCTATCGTGCCGGTGTTCGTCAATGTCTATGTGCCTCCCTTGCCCCAGCCGCAGCGAGCGTATCAACTGGGACGCTGCATCGCAGAAATAATCGCCGAGCGCGGCGAGCGAGTCGCGATCTTGGCCAGCGGCGGCATGTCTCACTATCCGGGTACGGATAAGTACGGCCACCCCGACTTCGAGTTCGATCGCTATCTACTCGGTGTTATCGAACGCGGCGAACCATCTTCGCTGTTGAGGCTGACATCGGAGAAGCTCGATGAAACCGGCGAAACCGAGCTGCTTACCTGGTATGTCGTCTTCGGCGCGATGGGCGACCAACGCGGCGAGGTTTTCTCCTACCAGCCGACCTGGCATCACGGTCTGGGGGTCATCAATTTCCCGCTCGTCACACCGCTCGAAGGACCGCCGGTCGTGAGATCGCTACCCAAGCCGGATAAAACTTCGTCGTCCGGCTATCGTTATTACAAATTCCCCGAGCCCGAAGCGTACAATCTCAATCGAATGCTTTACGCGCTCCGAATGAGCGCGGATGAACGGCGTCGCTTTGCGAAGGACATGGACTCCATGTTTTCCGATTACCAACTACGTCCCGAAGAAATAGCTGCAGTTAAAAGCCTGGAGCCGCTTGCGGTCGCCAAGGCGGGTGCACACCCGATACTCGCGTGGACTGCGGTTCATTTGCTCGCGGCCGACCTGCGCGCTCAACATGGTCAGGAAATGCCCTCGCAAGACACGCCGAGTTAATCGCTCGCTATCGGGGTGCTGAAAAAGACTCATATGCTTCGTTGTGCTGCTCGTTACAAGGTAGACGTCTGGAGTACGGGCGTGGTGGAGTTTCGCGGTACTCCGCCATTTTTTTCTGAGATCTTTGAGTTCCGGCCTGTGACTGGTTGTTAACGAGGAGGGAGAATGCGCGAGATCCTACCGGATATTTTTACCTGGCCGTGGTTTTCAGAGCCGCACGGCTACAACTTTAATGGCCATTTCATTCGCTATTCCGGCGCCAATCTGTGCGTCGATCCTGTGGCGCCGAGTGAACAGAATCTCGAAGAGCTGGCACGGCAAGGCGTTGCTTCTATTGTGATCACCAATCGTAACCACGGGCGCTCCGCCAATGCGATCCGCGCGCGCACCGGTGCGCGGACGGCAATCCACGCAGCCGACGCGCCCCATGCGCGTAAGGAGGGAACCCTGGTCGATGACGAACTAGAGCCGGGCAGGAAGATGGGGCCGTTCGTGGCGATTGGCGCGCCAGGGAAATCACCGGGAGAAGTCGTCCTGCATTGGCCGGAACGGAAAATCTTGCTCGTGGGAGATGCGGTCGTGGGCCACCCGCCCGGGCGGTGCAAGCTTTTGCCGGACAAGGTTGTGGACAATCCGGTTCTGCTACGGGAAAGCGTGCGCCGGTTACTCGCGATTGATTTCGATACTCTTCTGGTCGGCGACGGAGAGCCGATTCTAAAATCCGCCAGGGAAGCGTTGCGCGACCTCGTCGCTAGTTTTCCTGAGTGACCCTTTGCCATCGTTGATCGCTATCCTGTAGCGACGCGCCAAGAGGAGTTCGACAATGGCTTTGAACCATTCCATTTACGCTCTGATGGTCGGGATGAGCGAAAACTGGTGGCGTGCCGGCATCATGCCGTGCGTTCGCAGCGACTTGGAGCGCGATAAACCGGTTGCGTATATCTTCTGGCTCATCGAGGGACCGCAAGGACCCATCGTTGTCGATACCGGATATCATCCCGACTACGTCGCGCCCGAGTGGGCTCAAGGTAAAAATTTCGTCGACCCGCCCACTCTGCTTCAGCAGGTCGGGGTTAAGGCGGACGAGGTAGAAACCGTCATCGTCACGCATTTTCATCAGGACCATTTCACCGGCTTCGATTATTTTCCCCGCGCCAAATTCGTCATCCAGCGAGCCGAACTAGAATTCTGGACCGGGCCGCTCATGCGCCACGAAATCTTTGACAGGCAAATTCGGCCAAAGGTGCGCCCCGCGCTGGAAAGACTCAGGAAGGAAGAGCGGATCGAACTGATCGACGGCGATTGCGAGCTTTATCCGGGCCTGGAGCTTCTCAAGGCCGGCGGGCACACGCCGGGATCGCAGATGGTTGCGCTGCAAACATCGGCGGGCAAAGCCGTCTTGTGCGGCGACATTGCTTACACTTTTAAGAATATTCGCGATCATATCCCAGTCGGCTGGTACTACAACTTGGCGGACACCGTCGTTGCCCTTGAGCGCGCTCTTGCGACGGCCGCGCGACCGGAACTCCTGTTTCCTAACCATGACACGGAGATCATGCAAGGCAAGCGCGTGGTTCGCGTGGTTTAAAAGATCCGGCCGTTGCTGTCTTGGCAAGACAGCACAGCGCTTCCCGACTGTCTGAAATCGCACGGATGAGGCCTAACCTGATCGCAAGCCCCAAGACATCGGGTTGCAAACACCTTCGGCTTGGCGACTGGATCCTGCTGCTGTGTCTCGGCTGGATTTCCGCCTGCAACTTTCTTCCCGCTCATCGGCTCACGCAACACGCGCCGCAAGGCGTCACCAAAAAGATCTCGTTTGCGATTTTGGAAGATTACGACAAAGGTGATGATCTTGGCGAGATCGCCAAGGACTTTCAATTGATGCGAGAGTTGGAGATCGATGTGTTACGTTGCAGTTTCGGCTGGGATGACTATGAGCCGGCCCGTGGCCAATACGATTTCGCCTGGTTGAAAGAGTTCGTTAAGTTGGCAGCGCAATATGGCATCAAACTGCGGCCCTATATCGGCTACACGCCGCGTTGGGCGGGTACCGGCGGCAGCGGCGACGGCGCCGACTGGAACAATCCTCCCGCCGATTATCGAGCGTGGTACAACTTCGTTTACAACCTTGCCGACGCATTGCGAGAATTTCCCAACGTGCTGTCTTACGAGATCTACAACGAGCAGAACTCACCACAATGGTGGGACGGATCAATCGAGGAATACAAGGAGACACTGCGCCAGGGGGCGGCCGCGATCCGGGCGGCCAATCCCAGCGCGCAAGTTGTCTTGGGTGGATTGGTATTCCCGGACGTGGACTGGCTCCGCTCAGTCGTACGGGACGGATACGCTCGCTACTACGACATAACTCCTTTTCATGCCTACCCGGAGACCTGGACAGACAGCGACGTGGTTATTGAAAATTACCTCGATCGTCATTATCGCGAGTCGTTCGTGCGTGACAATAAAAGCCTCGGCGAGTCCGAACCGATTTGGATTAACGAGATGGGCTTTTCCGCTACGCCTGACAAGACCGAGCTGCAGCAGGCCAATTGGTGGGCAAGAGCCGTCAGCACGTTTCTTGCGGATCCCCATATAGAACATATCGGTGTTTATGAAATTAAAGATCTGCCGATGGGAAAAGAGGCAATCGGAGACAAAAAGAATCATTATCTGGGAATCACCCGTGCCGACCGCACCAAAAAACTCGCGTTCTCCACGGTGGATTTATTGACCGATCTTCTCGATGTCGGCAGCCTTACCACGGCAGACGCGGAG
>JAICHC010000129.1 GCA_025922795.1 Candidatus Binatia bacterium
ATACTGGGACGAAGGGGCGAGTCGTGGAAAGCGCAGGCACCAGGACTCAAAGGACGCTTTCGCACCCACGCCCAAAATTAAGCACTCAGGGCGTGACTCGGGTGGTGGCCGATGACCCACAGACGCTTTGCCTGGGCTTGGAACGAGTCGTCCCTTCGTGTCCAACAAACCCTGTTGTCTAGATACTTATGAACTCTTTAATAATAGGCGAGTGCTCTAAGCATACCTCACCGAGTAGGCTGCCATCGATGGCGGTGAAGCGGCAGCGCTTTTTCGCCTTCGACCACGAGTGCGCCCTCATATCCGTCGCCCGGATTGAGTTCGATCAACGTCCAACCGGCCACCAAAGCATTGACAACGACGCGATTGCCGGACGTCAATGAAATCTCGACTTCGTCGAGTGCACCAGATAAGCCGGTTCCTCTGGCCTTTAACAACGCTTCCTTGCTCGTCCAACATTTATAAAAAGCATGACGCTGCAGTGACGGCGGCAGAGCGCGCAAAGCTGACATTTCACGATCCGTAAAGAAGCGTTCGGCTACTTCGTGAAATCCGAAGTCGTTTTTGACAAACTCAAGGTCGATGCCCACGACAGTTTGTTGAGTCGCCGCTATCAGCGCTTGTTCGTGAGAGTGGGAAAGATTGAATTCAATACCGCCACCTGCGAGCGTCGATGCTAGTCGTGGCTTGCCGTTCTCACCGTCAACAAACCTTAAATCCCCGGCGGCCAGTTCTAAATAACCGGCCAAGATATCGCGCAGCGCGACATGGGCGACGATGTAGCGCCTTCGGTCGTCGGCGAACTTGAATCGCTGAGCGCGCGCTTGTTCCTCCGGCGAAAGCCGGCTGAGCCACGATCCTGTGTCAAATCGTGCCTCATCCAAAGCTATCGCCCAGAGATGGACGCCGCCTTCGAACAATGGAGGCGGTTCGGGCGGAGTTGGCCAAAGATTCATGAAACCGTGATCCTGGGAAAACCGTTTCCACGCCAAGTTAAAAGTTCGGCTTCAGGAGGGCGATAGTTCCAATATGCATCAGATCGCGCGCGGAGAGTTTAATCCGCTGCGCTGCCGACTACAGCCGAAGTCGAGCTTGGCTGCATCTTTGCTCAGGGAATCATCTCATTCGACAGCAAAATTTCCGCGTCGCGAATGTTCTTACCGGACGAAGTGCGCGGCAACGATTCCCGAACAATGATCTTGGCCGGCACCTTGAAGTTTGCCAGGTTGGCGCGCAAAAACCCCAGCAGTTCTCTTTCATTGACACTTGCGCCGGGGCGCGGCACAATCGCCGCCCCGATCACCGCGCCGCGCTTGACGTCTGGAATGGCGAAGACAATAGTCTCTTGCACGGCCGGATAGGTGTAGATCAGGTTCTCGACTTCGGCGGGATATACGTTCAGTCCGCCGGTGATGATCATGTCATCACGACGGCCGAGATGATAATAATAACCGTCGGCGTCGCGCTTGCCCATATCGCCCGTATACAACCAGCCATCGCGGATACGCTCGGCCGTGGCATCAGGCCGACGGAAGTACCCTTTCATGACATGTGGGCCGCGCGTGATGATCTCGCCCGGTTGGTCGATGCCGAGCTCATTGCCGTTTTCATCGACGATTTTCACTTCGACGCCAGGCACGGCGCGGCCGATGCTGCCCATTTTGACTTCGGATTTTTCCGGCTCGACGAGTGTGATCATCGGCGAAGCTTCCGTCAAGCCGTAACCTTGAATGACTTTGATATGCGGTTGCGCGGCATGAAACGCGAGTAACAAAGGCAACGGAATGCTTGTGCCCATCATCGCCGCAATCTTCATGCTGCTGGTATCGTAGCTGGCGAGGTTTTTCACTCCGAGCAAGAGCTGAAACACAATCGGCACGCTTTCGAAGACGTTCACTCGATATTTTTGGATTCCCTCCAAAAGCGTGATTGGATTAATCTGATCGAAGATCACGAGCGTGTAGCCCCTTACGGCCAACTCGTTACAGAGCACCGGGCCGACGATATGCGACATGGGCAAAATACAGCCGCGCATGGTCGAGGAGTCGGTGACAGAGTTTTTGTGCATGACCATGGGGTATTGGGCCAGATTACGATAACTCAATAAGACGCCCTTAGGCTCCCCGGTGGTTCCCGACGTGTAGAGAATTAATGCGTCATCGTCCGCATTCAAGCTCGGCCGTGAAACCGGCCGTGCCGTCGCTGCAAATCGTTTTTCGAAGCTTCGATCGCCTTCGCCATTGACGATCCACAACGGGATGGGCGTCAATTCTTTGAAAGCTTCTTCGATTTCCGAACACAATGGACTATGGACAATCAGCAGCTTGAGAGCGGCGTCCTGCAAAACCGCCTGCAGTTCTTTTCCCTTGAGCCGCGCGTCCAAGATCACGCTGACCGCACCGATCTTCTGGGTCGCGTAATAGCTAAGCGGAATCGCCGTCGAGTTAGGCAACAAAACCCCCACACGGTCCCCCTGGCGAATCCCTTCATGCTGCAGATGCGCGGCCAACGCTTGAACTCGCTCAATGAGCTCGGCAAAGCTCAGCTCTTCTTCTTTGGCGATGAGTGCGGTTTTTTGCGGCTGCCGTTCCGCCGTTTTCGCCAAAATCTCTGCCGCGAAGAATCCTACTGAACCGCTATCGTCTGCCATATTGCGAATGCCCTCTGAAACGGTTTGTACCAGCGCGCCAACTGCGCCATCTCGCCGCGCTTGAGTTTTAGTTTTCCCTGCTGGGTTGCCAGAAATGGGTCGATGCGATTGCTGAAGACGGCGTTCCACCACTCCGCCTTGCCGCTGATCATGAATTCGCCGCTGTCGTCATGTTTCAATTCCGAGATGGCGCCATCGACAAATTTCACTGTCCAGGCATCTTCGGCCTCGTCTAGGAAAAGTGTCAACGACGTCGTTAGGTCCGTGTCGACGCCGTCGGAACGGAACTGCAAATCCTGGTTCGCGCTGTCCACTAGCGCCTGCATGTGTTCCCTCGAGAAGAGGGCGTAGCTTTTGCTCGGGCAGGAGGAGATAGCCGACTGCTTCCGTGGCGCACCGTTCGGCACCTCCACGGTAGCGCCTACTTTCTCTCCGAAGAAGTGGCAATGCACCGACTCTTCGAGCAAATCGGTGAGCAAAAAAGCCTCTTGCAAATTTTGGCCAATGGCCACCGTGCCATGGCCCTTGATGATTACGATGGGATGATATTTCAATTCTCCGATCACTTGATCGGGCTTGGTCACCGTCGGCGTGTCTTGCCGAATGATCGGCACTTTGCCGACGGTGTATTCTTCTTCGAAGCTCATCGGCACAAAACTATCGTGTGTTAGGGAAAATGCCAGAACCATCGGCGGGTGAACGTGGACGATCGCTCGCGCGTCTGTGCCAGCGTATACCGCCAAATGCATCGGTGTTTCGCTGGAGGCGCGCTCGTGCTTTCTAAGCGCTTTACCGTCGGCGTTGATCCGCACTAAATCCTTCTCTGTTAGAAAACCCAACGGCGCGTGTTGTGCCGTGATCAAGAATTGATTTTTCCCAACACGGGAACTTAAATTTCCGCCCCAGCCGCTGATCAGGCGCCGCTCAAAGAGTAACTTGCCCCAGTAAATAATGTCGCTCGCAAGCTTGCTCATGAAGTTGTCAGGCTTTTAGCATCGACCAGGGAATCATTTCAGCGCCAACCATTCGGACGCTAACGCCTGCCGGACAAATACTTCTGCCAAGAAAAGTTGACACGTCGTAGTCCTGGGTAGCGGCGCGTTGCACCGCACCGCTGAACAATTCGATCGGCACATTGTGCAATCGGGCCAGGCGCGCGGCCAGCAACGAGCCGCAGATACCTCTCATACCTTCGTCGGATAAGCTATCGTAGAAGAGACAAAGCTTACGAATTTCGCCTTGCGCGAACAATGTTCCCATCATATTGTCCGAGATAAGCGTCGCCGGTACGTTGTGCTCAAGGAGCTCCGGCGCCACAACTTGCGCGCCCCAGAGCTGCGGCCGCATTTCTGGGACCAACACGCTTTCTGCTTGCTCGGCTTTGATTGCGCTGGCTAAAAGAGCGTATTGTTTCCTGGACGGCACGCCATACACCAAAACATATCTGCCGTGCTGGCTAGCGTGGCTATCCTTCTCAGATACCTGCTTTTGATATTTGCTGCGGAATGTCTCCGGTGTGTAGATATCGTCGAATCCAATTAGATGAGTAATCAACGCCGCGGGGGTTATGTCAAAAGCTGGATAACGTACGGCTGGTTCATGAATGCTCGAGTCAACCAACAACTGGCCGTGAAAGACCAGCAACTCGGCAGCCGGCCGTTCCTCGATCGGGACATGGTTGCCTATCACCAGTGAACGCGGATCCTGCACCAGAGCGTGAAAGGGAATACCGTATTCTTTTGCCATGAGCGCCAGCGGGTAAGTGCCCACTTTATTGATAATGTCGCCGTTCTGCGCCGACCGGTCGGTGCCGACAATCACGCTGTTGACCTCGGCTTTTTCCATGATCTGGGCAACGGCGCAATCGGGGATCAGCGACACCGAAACTCCCGCCTGCGCAAGTTCCCAAGCCGTCAAGCGCGCGCCTTGAAGATAAGGCCGCGTCTCCGTGGCCACCACTGAAAACTCTTTGTCCGCTTCTTTACAATATTGCGCGATCGCCACCAATTCGCCGCTGACATTGCAATGCGTCATCACGCGCGCCGGATTGGGCAGAATAGATGCCGCAAGCTTGGCCCGCGTAATGCGCCCGCACATGATCCGGTTGGCAAGCTCCCATGCGCTATTTGCAATTGATGCTCGGGGATCGTGGCCCGGCGCTGAAGCGTCCAGCCAATCGTCAAAAAAAGAACCCAATCCGCGGAAGTCAAAGGTAGGTCTGGCGATGCAATACTGCTCCGTCATCTCCGCCAAACGCTGGCGCAGTTCCGCGGCGTCCATATTAGGGTGGGATTGAGCCAGCAACGCACCACTGTAAAGGAACGTCAGCACCTGCCCGAACGCGCGCGTTTTCATTTCCCGTACTGCCTCAAGCGCGTCGCCGACTTCGCTGACTTCCAGGTACTCAATCTTCTCTGGTATTTGGATTTCGTCGAGAATTTTGAACCCGGCGCCCTCCCAGAGAACCGGCTCAAATAGCGGGCTTTGAACGGCGCTCATAAATATCCGGTCGAATGAAGAGCGTCAGAGATATTGCAGCGCTGTGCGCGCGACCTCGATGGTCTTTTTCTCGGCCTCAAAAAACTGCGGATCGCGAAAGCCGAACTTGCCGTGCAAACACTCGTCAGAGACGGCGAGAACGGCGCCGGCCTTCTTACCGCGGACTTGCGCAATCGTGAGAAATGTCGAGGTCACCATGTCGATGCTGGAGACATTCAGCTCGTTGAGTTGCTGAATCAGCTCGGGCGTCTCTTGAAACAACGCGTCGGTCGTGAAGATCCGGCCGAGATGATAGCGCACATTCAAACTGTTGGCGGCTTTCTTGAGCGCAGTTACGACTGCGCCGTGAGCGACGGTTGAGAAATTCTCCGTGACGTAATAGCGCGACGTGCCGTCACCGCGCAGTGCCCCCGTGACAATCACGAGGTCACCGATCTTGACCGTTTCCTGGAGCGACCCACAGCTACCGACACGAATGAGCGCCTCCGCGCCGCCGCCGCAGAGAATTTCAGTCGTGATCGCCGTGTCAGGCGCATAGCGTCCGCCGTTGCCGACGGTGACGCGCTTGCCGTCTAGAATTCCCGTGTGCATCTCGTAATCAAGAAACGTAAAATTCTTTTTGGAGCTTTCCAGAGTCTTCAAGATCAACTCGCTGCGCTCTCTGGGCCCGGGAATCAGCGCGTACGGACCGAGGGAGTCGGGCTTGAGGCCGAGCATTGACAGCATTCGCTGCGGGGTGAAGTGAGCTTCTTTCAGCATGATCAGAGTGCCTGGCGGACAAATTCGAACAGGTCTTGAACGGGCACGGCCCGCTGTTTAAGTTCGGCGAACGACCGCTGGCAGAGAGCGCTGGAAGTGAGCACTAGCTCCGCGCCGGTTCTTGCCGCTTCGTTTAGCCGGTCGACCGCGCTCCATTGCGCCAGTTCCGGGTCCGCTTCGGGAACACCGCCACCACCACCGCAACACCACGCCCAGCGCCGGTTTCGCTCCATTTCGACGAGCTGAACTCCGGGAATCGTGCGTAGAATGCGGCGTGGCTCATCATACACGCCGGCACCGCGCCCCAAATGGCAGGAATCGTGATAGGTAATTTTCTTATTGACGCGTTTGGAAAATTTCAGCCGGTCGGAGTGGATGAGTTGATTGATGTATTCGACTCCGTGCAGGGCTCGAAACTCAAGCCCGCTCGTCTTGCTGTATTCGCGCCAGATCCGCTGGCAACTGCCGCAGGCGACTACGACGGTCTTAATCCCGGCTCGAGCAATCGCTTCCAGATTTGCCGCTTTTAAGCGCTCATACTCAGCTCGAAAGCCGAGATCGAAAGCATAAAGACCGCAGCATTTTTCCTCCTGTCCGAGAATCACGAAATCCTCTCCCGTCACTTGCATGATACCGGCTAGCGCGCGCGCGCTGCTCTGGCCACCAGGTTGGTCGGCGGAGCAACCGGCGAACAGCAAAGTAGCCGCGCCGATCTCCCCCGAGTTGTGAAGCCCAAGCCCTTCGGCCCACGCGCCGCGTTGTTCCTTCGGCTGCTCCCACGGATTGTCATATCGATGTAAATTGTCGTAGATCGGCCGGTGCGCTTCGATGACGCCTTCTTTCTTGTAAATTTCCTCGCGCATTGCCACAGTGATATCCCAAGGTCCATAGCCGTCGCCACGCACGCCGCAAAGCTCCTGGCACATGAGACAATTGGTACAAGCGTAAGTGACTTCTTTGAGCTCGGGGGTAATCGGATCGAGGCCATGAAAAACACGCTGCGCCATCAGCCAACGCGACTTCGGGGTGTGGCGCTGAAAACGATAAAACTCGTAGGGCGGACACTTTTCTTTAGGCCCTGGAGAATCTTCCATCGGATTCGCCGGACCGTGTCCGTAGCACGAGCCGCAGAGAACGCAGCCACTACTGCGTTCCTCGAGTCCCTTGGCGTAAAGCCACTTTTTGACTCGTTCAAGTCCAACGGAGTTTTTCGGATCCTGTTTCACGAAAATGCGGCTCCATAGAATTAGTTAATGTATAAAACTTTATAGCCTGCTACGCGCGCCTGTCAACTAACACCGCCCTGCCCGCTTGTATAATACGGATTTCCCTTCCGGGTTCAGCGGTCCCTGATCGTGCAGGCTCCGCGAAGCGAATGATAGCGAGGGGTTATTTCGAGAC
>JAICHC010000130.1 GCA_025922795.1 Candidatus Binatia bacterium
ATAAGTTTGCAAACTGCAAAGACTCATTTTGTCGGGCTCATGGTGTAACCCAAATAGGTCAGCACTACGGAATAGACTATCAGCGCGATACCGAAAGCCGCCGGCCAACGGCTCCACCTTCCCAACGCCGCGCGACGGTCGAGAAACGGCATCAAAACCAACACCAGCCCCACCAATCCGAACCCGAGAACACCCAGCAGCTCGCCCTCAACCCCAAGAATATGCGCCGGCAGCAGTTTGAGTGTTTGAAACATCGCCATGAAATACCATTCCGGTTTGATCCCGATCGGCGCCGGCTGAAACGGATCGGCTTTCTTTCCCAACTCCGCCGGGAAATAGGCCGCGAGAGCCGCAAGCACTCCCAGGGCACAGAGCCATCCTACCAAATCGCGAAGAAAAAAATTCGGAAAAAATGGCATGGTCCTTCGGGCCGCTTCACCGCTTTCCGCGCCGGGCGGTCTGCTCATGCCGTGTTTCTGAACCAGAAAAAGATGCAGCCCGAGCATGACGGTGACAATGGCCGGCAAGAGCGCCACGTGAATACCGTAAAAGCGAGTTAACGTCGCTCCGGTGACGTCGTCCCCGCCACGCAAAAGGCGCCGCAGAAAGGGCCCTACCACCGGCACGATGCCGGGGATTTCGGTGCCCACGCGGGTGGCGAAGTAGGCCAGTTCGTTCCAAGGCAGAAGATATCCGGTAAAGCCGAATGCCAACATCAACCCCAGGAGTCCCGCGCCAGAGAGCCAGGTGATCTCGCGCGGCGCTCGGTAAGCTCTTAAAAACAGCGCGCTAAAGAGATGGATAAACATCGCAAAGATCATCAGATTGGCCGACCAGGAGTGAATCGATCTCACCAACCAGCCAAATTCCACCTCGGTCATGAGAAATTGAATTGACTCGAAAGCCTCGGCGGCGCTCGGCCGATAGTAGAGCAGGAGCAGAATGCCGGTAATGACCTGGATCATGAATAGAAACAGGGTCATGCCGCCGAAATAGTACCAAAACGTATGACGGTGCAGCGGGATTTCTTTTTTCTTGGCGAGATACGCAAAATCGCTGAGGCCGATCCTTTCATCGAGCCAGAGCCAGAGTTTGCCGTGGTTGGGCGTTGGCATTTCCACGATGAGTTTAGGCTCTCTTGTTGACAACGATTTGGTCGCTCCTGACGTTGACAATGTACTCTTCCAGAGGTTTTGGCGGAGGCCCCTCGATATTCTTGCCGTTCAAGTCGAAGTGGCCATTGTGGCACGCGCACCAAATATGGCTGATGTCGGAGCGGTACTGGACGATGCACGCCAGGTGAGTGCAGGCCGCGCTGAATGCCTTGAGCTCATCGTTGGGTGTTTTGATCAATATTGCCGGCTGGCTGCCGAAACGGAAGATCTGTCCGCTGTTCGGTTTCACTTCCTGCGGCTTGAGCGCAAGCGTAACGGTGTGCGCCGTCGACTCTTCGACTTCCGGCGGTATGAGATACCTGCTCAATGGATACGTCACTGAAACGAAAAACGCACCGGCGGTAGTGCCTAAAAACCAGTTGAGAAACCGTCTCCGCCCGGTATCCAGAGCAATGGATCTTTCGTGGTCGGCCACTTTTGCCTCTTTCCTGACGAGGTTACTTTGATGTTCTCTCCATCTGGCGGATCTTGAGAATCAAACCGATGATTAAAGCGAAAATGATCACTGCCGAGACGGCCAATCCCTTGCGCCTGAACTGCAACTCGTTCATCGCTTTGACGCCTCGTGCATATGCTTTTTCGCTCACCGCCAGCCCCGGCTCAATTTCTTTATCAAGAAGTGCCTGGTCAAATCCGTGGATCGTCGCCCGCGCCTTGATGAGGGTAGTTTTGGCTTCATTGAGATCGAATAACGGCTGGCTCACTTCCATGCCGGCATGTTCGGCATCCTTCAGCACCGCCAGAGCTCTTTCATAACCCGCCTTCAGGCGATCAATGGAGCCGAGCATGCTGACCGCAAGCGCGCCGCCCGAAGAACCGGGCGGGTGACAGGTCGCGCACGTGGATTTGTCGCCGCCGCCCAACATCGCATCGCTGGTCTCGACAATTGCATGGTTGCTGTGACAGGTCGCGCAACCGGAAATACCCATCTGCGCGAAGATTTTGCTATGAGCGCTTTTGTTGAACAACTCGGTGTTGACCGCATGGCATTGACCGCACACGTTCGCAACCGAAGAGACCCCGGGCGGCGCAGCGCCGTGATTGCCATGGCAATCATTGCATGTCGGCGCCGTTAGATCGCTCTTTTGGCTGATCATCTTCCAGTGGACGCTCTGTTGATACTTCTCGAGTTGATCGGTCGGGATTTTATACGGCCCCATGTATTCAGCTCTGGCATGACAGGAGCCGCAGGTGTTAGCAACCTGCGTCGGGTGCACCGATGAACGAGAATCGTTGGGTGGTCTGATCGCATGCGGCGTATGGCAGCTCGCGCAGGTCGCTACTTTGGGGTCTTTTTGCTCCTTGAGCCGCTTGCCATGAACCGAGGTGTAGTATTCGGCAACCTGATCGACCCGCAGCGACGGATTATATCGCCTCATGAAGCTCGCGTCCGAGTGGCACTTGCCGCAGGTCTCGACCACTTGAGTCGGTGCGGGTTTGCCGATGTAGCCCTTCTTCCGGTCCATCGCCTCCAGGCCCATGATGGTGGGATCACCGCCGTGACACGCTGCACAGCCAAAGCCCTTGGCGGCATGGACGTCCGCTTTGTAAAGCTCCGCAGGTTGGGTCAGATTCTCTATGCCGAGTGCCAGATGACAGGTCGCGCAGGTGTCTTCCTGAGCTTTTGTTTCCGCAGCGGTGACACCGTCGCAGCCCCAAAGCGATAGAAGCACCGCCAAAGCAACGGCTGGGCTGAGTCTCAAAACTCTTTCCACCCCGGTCCCCGCACCCAAAAAATAAATGAATTCCACTCAGGCAGCCAATCTTACCCGCATCGTGGCCCGGGCAAAAGATTTTTGTCGTCGTCGATCACATGTAGAACCCGGATGTCCTCGTCTTGCGAGCTGTCCGCGACACAACCAATGGATCTTGGCCGTGAATGGATTCACTCACGGTGCAAAGCGACAACAGAGAGGGCCAAAGCGAAACTCCAAACCGAGCTTGTCGCGTCATTCGTTCGATAACAGAATGAGGCAGTGGACGGCGAACAAGGAAATTTCCCTGGGAACAAGCAGCATATTGAGCCGGCACTTTGCGGTGTGAGCTATACCCTAAAATTTTAGACGGACGCCAAGGAAACCGATGTGCGCCTGATAGGATCCCTTGCCACGGTCGCCCAAGAAAATCGATCGGCCGATGGAGTTGCTGAAATTCGGTCCTCCTGCCGGCGTTTCTACGTCGCCCATCCAGAGCCGCATAAGATCCACGCCGGCGTCCTTGCTGCTATAACTATTGAAGTAATAGCCCAGCTTGAGCGAAACGTTCTTATGAAGGATGTATTCCAAGCGAGCGATAAACTCATGCCAGCGATTCACTATGGTCGGATAATCGGTCGCCGGTACCAGCCCTGTATCTCCTGACGCGGCGCTATTGCCGCTCGATCGGACCTCGCTGCTGCCGAAGGAGAATCCATACTGGAAATGCAGATTCAGCAAGTTTTTAACGACCTGCATCTCCGTGCCGAGTTTAACCGTATGGATCTCGTCGTTACCACGGCTTCGCCAAGTTGCGGCGGGACAGTTTTCGGCGGTTCGGAGATCCAAGTCGGGACAGCCGCCGGGGCCGGTGTTACGGGCGATCGCTTGCATTCTCCAGTCGAACCGCTCCCAATTATAGTCGCCGAAAATCGACAGCCATTGGAGCGGCGCATAGATAAACCCCAGCGATGGGGCATAATCGATGTCCTTCTGCACCCCGATGACCGTGCGGGGATAACGATCATTGGTGAAATCGAAGCCGCCGTGAAGAGTCAAATTTTCCAGCGGAGAGATTTGGGTGAAAAAACTAAATCTATCCCTCTGGCGTGCGGCTTGATCAAACTTCCGCAATTCTTCCAGGCGTGACAATCGGACATCTTCAGGAGTCTCGCCGATCTCGACCGCCGCGTTGCGGCCGGCGTCGTAATCATGGGCATCGCGAATCGATCTCCTGTAAGCGATCCGGAACAACGTCCACGCGCTAGGCTTAATGTCGAAGGTGGGGCCAAAACTATGTTCGTTTGAGTTCAAAAGTTCGCGCGCGTACTCGCGATGCATTCGTTCCCACCCGTATCCTAATTTTGCCGTGAGCCATCGTGCCACGTTATAAGAAGCATCCAGGCCGATGTTCTGTTTGGCATAGGAGTACGGGAACGAAAGAAGCTCGGTGCCGTTCGTCACACCCTGATCGTTGACAATAAAGCCATTCGGCAAGAGCACTCGTTTACTGCGATTGTCGAAATCGTAATAACGGTAAGACGCTTTGAGGCCCACGTCTCTAAAAAAATTATTGACCAAGGTGGCGTTGATCATCGTCGGCCGAACATCGCCGTCAAGGCTGCGCCGGCTGATCGTCGGTTGGATGACCGCGCTGTTGACGGTAAACGGCAGGAACGAATCGTCCTGCAACCTCCAACCGTAGGAGAAAGCGCTGACGAAGTTGGTCTTGAATGGCAAGCTAGCGGTGCCGTTCAGAGTAAAAGTATGAGCTTGATTGCTTGGATAAAGATCCAGACGGCCGCGGCACGGGCCCGTTCCAGCGCCCTGGTTATACGTCGCGGAATCCACGCAAGCGGCGCCGACTCCGGTGGTGGTAATGGGATTGTCCCACGTCAATGTGCTGACATTGTTGTGAAACAGCGAGCCGTTGTAGGTGAGCCCGAGCGACCACCCCTCACCGGCGTATTCGCCGCCAAGCTCGATGTTGTGGGTTTGGTAATCGATCGGCTCGGCCAGCTCGGTGATATTGTAACTACCCGGGCTCGGGCCGAAGTAAGCGCCGAAGGCGCGCTTGCCGGCGGTATTTTGCGAGCCGTAACCGCCGCGGAAAGTCCAACCAGGGTTTGGCGTGTAGCGCACGTTGAATCTCGCTAAGCCGTTATAAAGTTTCAGGTCTACAGGTTGCGCGTTCGCGTTAACCCAGTCGCGCACGTTGGCGCCCGTTGTGCCGGCCGGTTTGCTCGGCAGGGTATATCTTCCATCGTTCATGTTGTAAGGCGTGCGCGCGTTATCGACATTGAACAGGTGGGGGATCTGATCCCAGACAAACTCGACGTCCACGAGCCCATATCTGCCGGTGCGCAAGCGATAGCTCTGATCGTCGCGACCGGTCTTCAAGGAGTCGAACTCGAGATAGAAATCTTTTTTCTTGCTATCGATGAATAGCTCGAGTTGCGGCACGACGACCGTTTCCGGCAGATCGCGATACTCTTCCAGCTTCGAGGTATTGCCGCTACGATGGCTCGGCATCCCGCCCGCTTCGATCGACCCGCTCACCGTATAATCCCCTAAATCCACTTGAGCCGGGCTCGGCGCAGCCACGAACAAGAGAGTCGTTATGCTCATACTCAAAAGCAAAACCGCTTTTTGGTATCTCATCTCCGACCTCCTTCCCTAGCGGGTGTAAAATTTCCCCGACGGGTGATTGCTTCCATGCACCTGGCTATGACAGTTGGTGCAGCTTCTGTTGAAGGCAAAAACGGAAGGACCCACCGTTGGGGAGAGCTGCCTCAAAGGCCGCGGCGTGGCCGGATGGCGCGTGTGAATGTGGCATTGGGTACAAAGCCGTGGGTCGGTGACTTTCAGCAAACGGTCGTTGACCGAACCATGCGGTTCATGACAGTTGGAGCAAGCTTCCAAAACCGGCGGATGCTCCCACAAGAACGGACCGCGGCGCTCCGCGTGGCAGGTGTAACAATTTTCATTGACGCTCGTCTGCCGGAGCTGCGCCGGGTTGGGGCTGCCGTGCGGATTATGACAGTCAGAACAGACGATCTTTCCTTCTCGCAGCGGCATATGCGACGAACGCAGGACCTGCGCCTTGCGCTGCAGGTGACACTGACCGCAAACCTCGATCTCCGCCCGATTGACACCGAACGGCGTTACTTGGGTCAATTTCGCGAGCTGCTTGCCGCTGGTTTTTTCCATCAACGTGTGGCAGTTGACGCACGCTATGCCGCGGCCCGCGTGCGTGCTCGCCTTCCAATAAGTCTGAATGCCGCGCTCGTGGCAGGTGAGACAGGGCTGGTTTTGTACTTCGGCGGATTCGCCGGAATCTTTGCGGAACGTGATCATCCCGCCAACGCCCTTGCCTCCACCTGCGGCAACATGATTGCTCCCCGGGCCATGGCAATTTTCGCAAGCTCGCTTCTCGGTTTCGTTACGCGGATTGAAAAGAAAAATGCGTCCCATCACGGTGTTAGAAAATTTCTCAAAGGCGGGAGCGTGGCAGGCTTGACAGACTTCGTTGCCGACGTAAGTTGCCGGGCTTGATTCGGCCGGCTTTTTTTCCGCCGACGAAGCTAACAAGTAAAGACCGAGAAATAGGAAACAGGCGGGGACCGTTAAGAATAATCGTCTCATGACTTTCCCATATCGCCCTGAAAAATTGAACTTACTCTGGAATTAATGGAGCTTATAGCATTGAGATTGCGCGCACGTCTATGGGTCAATCGGCCCACGATAGCGCGTTATCGCCTCCGCCCTGCAGTTTTGAAACACAGCGCAACTCGACTCGTGCGGGGAATCGTTGAAAGACAGACCGCCGCTTCGACCCGATTGCGGATGGATCGAATTTCTTATCTGCAGCGGCTACCAGATGGTCTGTGTCGATCGCCAGATGGCGGTCGACACAGCTGTCGAAACTGAAGTGCAAAAAACATGACGCAGACCGAAAGCGTTACGTTGCCCGTGAAATGAAACAAAATTTTTTCGCATCCAGGTTTCAAACACCAAGGAACCCAACCACGTTCCGGCTCCATGCCGCTCTGAGAACAATATTCCTGGCGAGAACCTGTACGAGTTCACGGCCCGACTTTTACCGCAGTCACATCCCCTTTTGCGCCAAGACCTAGGGTCAGAGGCAGCGTCACGTAATGTCGCCGGTTGGACACGGTGTCGTCGAAGATACTAAATCCAACAGGATAGGCGGTTCCCGGCCGCAGAACCTTGTCATCCGGATGGCCGGTGTTTAATTTGCGCCGGAGTTCGACGACCCAGTGTCCGTCGACATACCGCCCGAACGCACGGACGTCGGCAGCGCTTCCCGCGGGCTCACGCTGAACATATTGTGGCAGAAGGTCTCCCACGGCGAATTTCGCGTTCGGGTCAAGCGCC
>JAICHC010000131.1 GCA_025922795.1 Candidatus Binatia bacterium
CCAGGCCGCCGGGGATGGTCATCGTGGAGGCGTAGACCGGCTCCTCCGGCTTGGCCTCCCCGGCCATCACCGCCTCGTGCAGCACGAAGCCGCGCTCGGTCTGCACCGGGCCGCCCCAGTGCACCAGGTGGGCCGGGTCGAGGGCAGGGTGGGCGAGCTTCATGTGCTCGAGCATGTCGGCGAGCTTGAGGTCGGTCGGCCGGTTGATGATCAGGCCGAGTGTCCCGTCAGCGTCGTGTTTAACCAGATAAATGACCGATTCGAAGAACCGCGGATCCTTCATCGCCTCGCTGGCCACGAGCAGCTTGCCGGCCATCGGCTGCTGCTCACGTTCCGCGGCAATCAGCGGCGAGCGTACCGACTGAAAGCCAATAAAGAGTATCAGAGCGCCGAACCAGAAAAATATTTTTGCGGCGCGATCTTCAGTAGCATTCAGCATATAAAATTTTCAGCCGCGGACCCTGGGCCCGACGCTCTCGATTTCGATGCGAATGACCACGCGTTTTTCCCGGACCATTCTTTCATGAAACTCGGGCCAGTTCTTGTGCTCGCCGTAGACTTGGCGTTGCAGGTCTATCAGCGTGTCGAGCGCATGCGGCAGTGAGAGGATCTCGGCCGTGCCGTTGATCTGCACCCAACCCTCGCCGTGGAACGTCGTCGTAATCGCGCACAGCGCGGCGCGCGGATCGCGCCGCAAATTATTTACCTTGTAAGCGGTCTCGCGGCTGCTGATGACCGCGCGCCCTTCGCTATCCAGACCGACGGTGACCGGCGACATCTGCAGATGACCGTTTTTGCGCCGGGTGGCCAGAATACCCCAATGGTGGTTCTTCAAAAATTCGCGTGCGCGCTCGACTTCCATCGGCGTAAAATCCGCCATCGCGTGTTCCCCTCGAGGCCGGGATTGCTCGTCCAGCAGGGTGCTGAAAAAATGCGGTTTCGGGTTACGAGTTCCGGGTTTGATTGAACAATTGCAAATAAACTAGAATAGAGATTGACTACAATGCAAGCGGTAGACGTGGGGTATTCCGCCGATGTCGACCCCAACTTGACCGCCTCAGTGCATTGCCCTATAACGAGAACAGAATGAGGAAAAACTCATGGCGATGACGGTACCACGAGTTCCTTTGCCGGAAGTGTTGCCGGTATTTCCGTTGACCGGAGTGATGTTGTTGCCGGGTACGGTGCTGCCGCTTCATATTTTCGAGCCACGCTATCGCGCTCTGGTCGAAGATGCTCTCGAATCCGGCAAGATTTTTGGAATGGTCCAGCCGTTCACGCCGCAGAATGACAATCGCGGCCCGCAGCCCGGCGAGGGCAACATGGCTCCCGATCTATACAAAGTCGGCTGTGCCGGCTATATCGAACAGTGTGAAAGGTTGCCGGACGGCCGTTTCTTTCTCCAACTCAAAGGCGTCAACCGTTTTCGTTTCAGTGAAGAGTTGGAACTCCAACGGGGTTATCGGCGCGTCAAAGCCAACTATCAGGAGTTTCCTGACGCGAGTTTGGAACCGAGCTGGCAGTGCGATCGCTCAAGGATTGTGCAAGCACTCGCCGGATACGGCACGGCTCATGGCATGCAGGTGCGCCCGGATCAGGCGGAAAAATTCTCCGATCTGGAATTGGTGAATCTGCTCGCCGTATCGCTGCCGTTTCATCCTGCAGAGAAGCAAGCGCTCTTGGAAGCGCGTGATTTGAAAGATCGCGAAGCCATGCTGGTCAATTTGCTTACCCTCGGCGCGGGGCCGATCGATCCCGAGTCGGAAATGCCGCCGCGCACCCTCAACTGAGGCACTCCGTGGGCTTGAAGCCGTGTCGCAACGCGCCATGGCGTCCTCGTGTGAATCGATTCGTTACTCCGATATGTCGATCAGCACGCCGTCGGGATCGGCGGTGAAGTGCTGGCCGAGGCAGCAGCGGCGAAAATCTTCCTCATTCTTCTTGCCGTTTCCGCCGACAAATTTTCCGCTTGGCGGCGGCGGCGCAGTCTCTTCCAAAGCTGCGAGATCGGTTTTGGTTTTCTCCAGGTCTTCGACCTTGAAACCGAAGTGGTCGATGCCTTCCCGCAAACCGCGGTAGAGCCGGTTGTCGCGCGGGCGCAACAGTAACTTGACCTTGCCGTCGGTCATGCAGATCGAGCCGTCATCTTTATAGGTCTCCGCTTCCTTGAGCTCGAATATAGTTTCGTAGAATTCGGCGACTCTCGACGGATCGTTGGCGCGGATCGAGATATGGTTGATCCAGCGCGGTTGCTCCCAGCCGGATTCGTTGTAGCCTTCGCGGACGTTGGCGATGTGCGCCTGGGCGATGTCGAACTGGGTGCCCGCCGGGTCGTAGCTCCGCAGGCCTGCGAACGGCACATAGTCGAGCCCCTTGGCGATCATCGTTTTGGGATAATGCTGTTCCATGCGGTGCACGTATTCCTTGATATCGTCAACTTCGAATCCGAAGTGGTCGACGCCGGACTGCATGCCGGCATAACGAGACAGGATCGCCAGGCCGATAACACCGTCGCTGATGTGGCCGCGATAGGTGTTCTGCTTGCCGGTCTCATCAAGCGTGTTGCTGGTCATGCGTCGCATACCGAAAATCGTCTGATAAAACCTGTCCACAGCAGCGTGATTGTGAGTATACATCGCGACGTGGCGAATTTTTGCGATCATGGATGTCCTCCATCAATGGATCTGTTTTCTTGTAGGTTAGTGAGGTTGATATTGTCAAGATAGACGAAGTGTTTAGGTTTGGCCTCTCAGATCCAAATTTTGGAAAGGAGAAAGCGTCGTCTGGTATTCATTGCATCAGCCACAATCGTCGAGCCGCAACGTCCGCAGTTCTGTTGAAACCGGATTCAGTCATAGATGGCGCACAATGTCATTGGCAGTTGACTTTTTCAGTTCGGCTATGAGAGTAAGCAGTGACTGGTAAAATCGTCGCTCATGCAACGCACTCAACTTATCATTGTTCGACATGGTCAGACCGAGTGGAATATCGCCGGTATTCGCCAGGGTCATCTCGACAGTCGGCTGACGGAGCGGGGGATGGCCCAGGCAAAGGCGCTGGCGCAGCGGCTGGCACGGGAACGGTTTTCGGCGCTCTACAGCAGCGATCTGGGCCGGGCAGTTCAAACCGCCATGGCGATCGCGGATCTCACGGGACATGAGATCGTTACCGATCCACGTTTGCGCGAGCGGCATCTGGGAATTTTTCAGGGGCTGAACGGCAATGAGATCTTAGAAAAATATCCGGAGGAACGCCGGATGCTGCGCACTCTGGGTCCCGACTATGTCATTCCGGGCGGCGAGAGCATGAAACAGCAGGTCGAGCGCAACGTCGCGTATCTGACCGATCTCGCGCACAAGCATGTCGGCGAAACGATCGTCGTGGTGACGCACGGCGGCGTCGTCAGTGGTTTTTTCCGTCAAACGCTTGCGATACCACTGGATGCGCCACGCCGCTTCGAGTTTGTCAATGCCGGCCTCAATGTTTTTGCGTACGAGGAGGAGTCCTGGGTGCTTCTCACCTGGGGCGATGTGAGCCATCTGGCGCCGGGAGCGGCGAGCGAAGGCGACGATCCTTGAGCGGCCGCGGAAAAAGGTCATCTGCGTCGTTGCACTCGTCCGACTCACTTCGACGTAACTAACCCGTACGCCTCTGTTCGTCGATCATCGTGCGCCTCGCATAGGACCTTTTTGAGCGGCCTTTGTAAGCAGAGGCGGGTAGGAGCTCCAGAGGATCTCGCCAAGCGGGATGCGAGACGCTGAACGTAAACGCTTACGTGTTCGTTCCCGCGCCGGATCGTTTTGCCATCCTGAGCGAAAAACCCGGTTGCTTGATATAGACCTGCTTCGGGTCGTTGCGCTTCGCCATTTGCTCGAGGAGTTTCACAAGCGGCTGAGTACCGTCCAAGTAGTCGCCCGGTCTGCCGCCATTAGGTAGCCTCTTCACGTAATCTTCGCCGGCGAAATAGTGCAAAATTAAGTCTTCATCCGACAGATGCACGCCGTAGTTTTGGCGAAGCTCGTGCAACGACGGTTGGGGTTGCTCCCATTGCGTCCATTCCTTGGCGCGCGGACGGCTGAGGATTTTGTCTCTCACGTTCGCATCCATGACCTCGACCGCTTCTTTGCCCCAAATTCCGAGCGCGTACTGAATCACTTGATCGGGCACTTCTTTGTAACGCTCGCCGACGATAACGTTGATCGCCGCCTGGGTGCCGACGTACTGCGACAGCGGCGTGACCATGATCGGGTAGCCGAACTCGGCGCGGACCCGGCCCGATTCCTCTAGCGCGGCTTCCATCTTGTGCTCTAAGCCCACGATTTTTAATTGATGCCGCATATTGGAGATCATGCCGCCGGGGACTTGATGGCGATACTGGGATTGGTCGTACTCGGCGGGCTTGCCGATCGGTAGACCGTCTCGCTTGGCCACCCGGGTGAAATGTCTCTCCACCGCTTCGAGCGGTTTCAGATCGATTCGAGGAGTGTAGCCGAGCGCTCTGAGATTGTGCGCGATGTTGAAGATCGAGGGCTGCGATGAGCCGTTGGCCAGCGGCGGCGTGGCGGTGTGCAAGATGCGCATGCCGAGCTTGACGCCTTCCAGATAGCACAACGGCGCCTGGCCGCTGTTGCAATGCGCGTGGAACTCGACGGGAATATTGCCGGCCGCTTTGAGAATAATCGGGATCAACGTGCGCGCACGTTCGGGTGATAGCAGGCCGCCGACGTCTTTGAAGCAAATGCGCCACGGTCTGGCCCCAGCGGCCTCCTTGGCCTTGTTCGCATAGTATTCATCGGTGTGGCGCGGCGAAACGGAATAGATCAGGTTCGCCACCGTATCCATGCCGACTTTTCTGAGATCGTCGATCTCTTCTTTGAACGCAGTGTAGTCGTTCCAGCAATTCGATGTCCGCGTCAAGGTCAGGCCGTAGGAGACCAGTCGCTCGATAAAAAGCTTGAGCAGCGCGTGCGGGGTTTTCTCAAAGGCGCTGTGCATGCCGCCGTGATAACGAAGCCGGGTCTTCTTGATGCGTCGGGTTCCCTCTTTGAGCCAAAACCATGGGTTTTCTTTATGCTCGCGCACGTATTTTTTGAACATGACGCTTAAAAAAAATTCCATCGATTCGTAGCCGGCCTGGTCCATGTGCTCCGCGGCCGGCAGCATGGCGCCGATGCGCATGTTCAAGGCCCACAAGCTCTGGTTGCCGTCTCGCACCGTGGTGTCGATAAACCGAACTTCGTCGCTCATTGACCCTCCAGAAAACAACGGTTCCAATCGTTCCAGCTGTTTAGGTCGATTATTTGGAGCGCAGAAATGAATTATTCTTCACGCTTCACTCAAGACTGACTTTGGCATCTAATACCTGTATAAATTCTTAGAAGATAGATCAAACCGGCAGGAGTGGCGCCATGAAAAGTTATCGAAAAGAGTTGTGGTTCAATACCCCGACACGGGTGGCGTTCATTAATATCACCCCACAGGTGCAGGAGTGCATTGGCGAGAGCGGGGTTAAAGAAGGGTTTGCGCTGGTGAACGCCATGCATATCACGGCCTCGGTTTTCATCAACGATGACGAATCGGGGTTGCACCACGACTACGGCGTGTGGCTCGAAAAACTGGCGCCGCACGAGCCCATCAAGCAATATCGCCATAACGACACCGGCGAAGACAACGCCGACGCGCACATCAAGCGGCAGGTCATGGGCCGGGAAGTGGTCGTGGGGATCACCGGGGGTAAACTCGACTTCGGTCCCTGGGAGCAGATTTTTTACGGCGAATTCGACGGGCGCCGGCGTAAGCGCGTACTGGTGAAAATTATCGGTGAGTGAGCTTGTTGATGCCCGGTTACCGGTCTAACGCTTCAATTCGCCAGCGGCGCGGCGCCGAGGCGAGGCGCTCGTTCGGCGAGGATTCGTTTTCGCAGAAACCTTACTGCCCGCACTATCCGCAATGCGTCGGCTGCCCGTTGATCGACGTACCCTATCCGGAGCAATTGGCGCGCAAGCGCGCGATCGTTCGGGAAGCGTTCTCGGCTTATCCCGCGCTCGAAGGAGTGGAAGTCCCGCCGGTGATCGCGTCGCCGCAACGATTGGGCTATCGGGCGCGCGTGAAGTTGGTGGTGCGCAAAAATCGAAACTCCGTTGCCGCCGGCCTATACGTACCGCAGAGTCATCGGGTCATCGATATATCCGCTTGCCCGGTCCATCCACGGCCGGTGAATCAGGTCGTGGGTTATCTCAAAAAGAAAATCCTCGAACTCGCCATCGACCCCTACGACGAGCGCGACGACAGCGGTAATCTGCGCTACCTCGACCTTCGCTACAGCGCGATGCGGCGAGAAGTAAGCGTAACTTTGATCACGCGACATAGCGCTTTCCCCCAGGGAGCGCTGCTCGCGAGGTCCCTGCAGCAGCGTTTCACCTTCGTCTCGGGTGTGATCCAAAATGTCAACGGGCAACCGGGCAACGTGATCTGGGGAACAACTTTCCGGACCCTCAGCGGCCGCGACACGATTCTCGAGCGCGTTGGCGATCTCAAATTGGTTTTCCCGCCAGGTGTGTTTTCGCAGGCCAATCCGTTCACCGCGCGCAAGCTCTATGAGCATGTGTGCGAGGTGGCAACGTTGCGGGGCGAGGAAACCGTGCTCGATCTCTACTGCGGCGTCGGACCGATGTCACTCTATCTGGCACGCGGCGCGCGGCAGGTATGGGCGGTCGATGACAGCGAGCCGGCGATTCGCTCGGCGAAACAGAACGCGCGGCGCAATGGCCGCGGCAATTGCCGCTTTGTCGCCGGCGACGTCGCGGCAACCGCGGCGCAATTGCAACGGACTCTATCCCGAATCGACTTGACGGTGATCAACCCGCCGCGCAAAGGAGTGCAGCCCGCTGCCTTGACGTCGATCATCGAGGTCAAGGCAGCGAAGCTCATCTATGTTTCCTGCGACCCAGGCAGCTTGGCCCGTGACCTGGACCGGTTGATCTCCGCCGGCTATCGGGTCGCTCGGGTGCAAGCATTCGATATGTTTCCGCAGACCGAAGAAGTGGAGACCGTAGTTTTGTTACAGCGATAGGGTTGCGATGGCTGCGTAGGGGCGACCGGCCGGTCGCCCCTACGGCGGTCAAACAGCCTCGCATCAAAATCAGTCCGACCGGTAATGCCACAGTTGGGGAATTGCCCAGCAGGTCGCGATCACAATCAACGTGCAAAGGAACGAGCCGACCAGCGCCG
>JAICHC010000132.1 GCA_025922795.1 Candidatus Binatia bacterium
CTGATACTGACTCGCTTGGCCAGTGTTGGTTACCTGGATCAAGAAGAGTCACGGCGCGCACGGCAGGCACCGCTTTTTCATAAAGTGGCGGAAAAGGCACCCGAGCTGCCGCCTGAGAACTAAGATTGCTGCTTGCTGGCTGTTCCAAAACTCAGCCGTGAGACGAGGATAATTTGGGTCTTGTGTCAACCGAAACCCAGGACTCATACCCGAAAACAGTTCACACCCTGCTGATCGGCCAAAAAAGACAGTAATTGGGCCCTTCACCGCCAAATCTCATACAACTTTTTGGCTGCGCCGTCGTCTAATCATCAAGAGGCCGCTCAGAGCGGCGGCCTGGTAATCACCGGCGCAGGCAATTTAGCGCGCCGCTGAGAGAGGAGCCGACAACTAATGAACAAACCCGACGGCCGGAAGATCGAGACCACTTTGGGCGACTTGATAGCAGCGGCCAGCGAGGTGGCTTTTGAGTACTCGAGCAACGACATAGAAGCCTACAAAATGGCGCAGGCCGCGCTCATCGAGATTCTCAGAAACACCTCACATCCGCTCGACCTGGATAAAGAATTTGAAGACCTAGAACCTGCTTCTCAACTCATCCATTAACCTGCCGAAGGCGGGGGAGCGCCGGCTCCCCCGCCTGCTTATCATTCACGATCGTGGGAACTTTTACCCTCGCTGTGACGTTTTATAAATGGCATTCGGGCGACAGCAACTGAACTAATTCCGAAGGCATCTAAGTTGGTGCTAACGGCTGGCCAGGCACCGCATTCGCCGGCAATCAAAGGATAGTAATGATTAAGCCCGTCACACTGTGGTTCATAATCGGGGTGGCCGCCGCAACTTGGATGATCTCGCCGAATAGCGGCGCGGCGATTAGTGCCGGCAAGGCGGCGCCGGAGATCACCGGTGAACATTGGCTCAACAGCAAACCCCTGACCATCGCGGGTTTAAGGGGCCGCGTCGTCTTGGTCGAGTTCTGGACTTATGGTTGAATTAACTGTCGTAATATCGTCCCGCAGTTGCGGGCCTGGCACGATAAATATGAGCGCTCCGGCCTCACTATTATCGGCGTTCATTCGCCGGAATTTTTCTGGGAGAAGCCGCTCGATAAAGTGAAAACAGCAACCGAAAAAATGGCGATCAAGTTTCCGGTCGTGCAAGACAACGACTTTGAGAACTGGCATCGCTACGGCATCCGCGCCTGGCCGACGATCGTGCTGATCGACAGACAAGGGATCGTACGTTATAACCATATCGGCGAAGGCGCTTACGACAAAACCGAATCCATCATAAAGCAACTGATCTCTGAAGCGAGTTGAAAGGGAATTCTTTTGTCGGCGAACATGCGCCAAGAGGAGGAGGACGGCGAGCTATGC
Organism: Candidatus Binatia bacterium; assembly: GCA_025922795.1. Next base: position 1,380 of record JAICHC010000132.1, read on the forward strand.
TGATCAAAAGACCGGCGGATATCAAATCGTCCGAGATTACGCCGAAAGAGCTTTACATGAACCGACGCGAGTTTATCAAGTCGGCGAGCGCCGTCGCAGTCTCGGCGGGCGCTACCCTCGCCGGGCTCGATATGTGGGGAATGCCGGAGCAGGCTCAGGCGGGCGAGAAGTTGCCCAACATCAAAAAGAGTCCTTCCAGCACCGATGAGAAGAAAAATTCGTTTAAAGATATCACCTCGTATAACAACTTCTACGAGCTCGGCATCGACAAGGGCGACCCGGCGAAAAATGCCAAGTATCTGATCTCTCGGCCGTGGACCGTCGCCGTGGAAGGCGAAGTCAAGCAGCCCAAGACGTTTGACATCGACACAATTATGAAGTTGAGCCCGTTGGAAGAACGCGTCTATCGCCTGCGCTGCGTCGAGGCTTGGTCAATGGTGATTCCATGGGTCGGTTTTCCACTCAGCGCGTTGATCAAGCAGGTGGAGCCTACCAACAATGCTAAGTTTATCCAGTTCATCACGCTTGTGGATCCCAAGCGCATGCCGGGCCAGCAACCAAGCCTTTTCGGCAACGTGATCGACTGGCCGTACGTCGAAGGGCTGCGCATGGACGAAGCCATGCACCCGCTCACGATTCTCTCGTTTGGTCTTTATGGCGAAGTGTTACCGGCGCAAAACGGCGCGCCTATCCGCCTGGTGGTGCCGTGGAAGTACGGGTTCAAGAGCATCAAATCCATCGTCAAGATCCGCTTTGTCGAGACTCAACCGCCAAGCTCATGGAACAAAATGCAGCCGCAAGAATATGGATTCTACTCTAACGTCAATCCTCAGGTCGATCATCCCCGCTGGAGCCAGGCTACGGAGCGCCGCATCGGCGAGTTTCTGCGCCGCAAGACGCTGCTGTTCAACGGTTACGGCGACCAGGTGGCAAGCCTTTATAAGGGAATGGACTTAAAGAAATTTTACTAGAGTTAAAAATGAAAAATTAAAAATCGCATGAGAAAGCATCGGTCTCTCGGGGTGCCAGTTTCAATTTTTAACTTTTAATTTTGCTTAACCCCATGCTGCCAAAGCTCAAGCTCGCTGTATTCATCCTCTGCCTCATTCCATCGGGACAACTCGCCTACGGCGCCTACACCGGCGACCTCGGCGTGAATCCGATCGAGACCATCACCCGCTTTACCGGCTCATGGGCGCTGATTTTTTTGTTGGCTAGTCTCGCCGTCACGCCCTTACGGCGCATGACCGGCTGGAATGAGCTGATCAAATTGCGTCGGATGATCGGCCTGTTTGCTTTTTTTTATGCTTTGCTTCATTTCTCGACTTTTATCGTGCTGGATCACTTCTTCGATTTCCGCGCCATCGGCAACGACATCATCAAGCGGCCTTACGTTACCGCAGGCTTCATCTCGTTTGTCATCATGGTCCCGCTGGCGCTCACGTCCAGCGCAGCCATGATTCGCCGGCTCGGCAAGCGCTGGCAGCAGTTGCATCGTTGGGTCTATTTAGCCGCCATTGCCGCAGTGATCCACTTCTACTGGCTGGTCAAGGCTGATATCAGCCGGCCGGCGCAATACGGCGCGGTACTGGCTTTGCTGTTGGGCTATCGTCTGTTCGTCAAGTGGCGCCCGTGCATCGCCGTCAAATTCTCCGGCAAGCCGTCTGCAGTTCAATCACACCAAAACACTTGACGTTTCAGAAAGCCATTTAACCAACCGTCCATTCGGGAAACGACATGAACGGCTCGGCTTGAACCTTTGAACGTGTTAAACCCAGCAAGATCTTAGCCCGGTTTTTTAATCCCAAGTTTTTCCATGCGGGAGCGCAAGGTGCTCGGGTTGATGCCGAGTATCTCCGCCGCGCCTTTCTTGCCGTGGATCACCCAGTTGGTTTCGCCGAGCGCGCGCACAATGTGGCTGCGCTCGATGTTCTCCAGCGTGTCGATCATCGCCGCGCCGCCCGCTGGTTCGTCAGCGCGCAGCATGGAATCCTCGATCTGAAGCACTGGGCTCTTGGCGAGCACGACGGCGCGCTCGATGATGTTTTGCAATTCGCGAATGTTGCCGGGCCAACTGTATCGGCTGAGACTCTGTATCGACCGTTGCGACACGCCGCGGACTTCCTTGCCCAGGCTCTTGGAAAATTTACTTAGGAAAAAGTTGACCAGCAGCGGAATGTCCTCCGGTCGTTCGCGCAGCGCCGGCACTTCCAGCGGAAAAACGTTCAAGCGATAAAATAGGTCGTCGCGAAAGCTGCCGCTCCTGACCGCATCCTGCACGTTGCGATTGGTTGCGGCGATCACGCGCACATTGACTTTGATCGTGTGGCTGCTTCCGACTCTCTCAAAGTCGCCTTCCTGCAGCACGCGCAAGAGCTTCACCTGTGTGTCGACGGGCAGCTCGGTCACTTCATCGAGAAAGATCGTGCCGCCGTCTGCTAATTCGAAACGGCCGATGCGCCGCTGGGTCGCGCCCGTAAACGCCCCTTTTTCATGACCGAACAGTTCGCTTTCCAGCAATCCGGAGGGAATCGCGCCGCAGTTGACTTTGACCAGAGGCCGGGTTTTGCGCCGGCTTCGACTATGGACCGCCCGCGCCAGCAATTCTTTGCCTGTGCCGGTCTCGCCGCAGATCAAAACGGTCGCGTCCGTCGGCGCAACTTGCTCGACTTTCCGTAGCAGCTCACGCAGCGGCCCGCTCTGGCCGATGATCTCCTCGAAGTTATGTTCAGTTTTGATTTCTTCCTGGAGATAAACCGCTTCGGCTTCAAATCTCGCCTTTAACGCCTGGATCTCTTCGTACGCGCGCAGGTTATCGACCGCGATCGCGATTTGATTTGCCACTTCGGTGAGGAACTCGGCGTCAGCCTCGGAGTACTGCGCACGGTTCAGGCTTCCCATCGTGATCGCACCTACACTCACGCCGCGCACCACCAGCGGCAACGCGCATATGGAACGAAAGCCGTGTTCATACGCGCGCTGCTCGGAGCTCGTCCTGCGGTCCATCTCGAGATCACGCCGCAGGACATACCTTTGGCTGGTAAACGCCAAACCGGCCGGGCTGTCGTCGAGCTTGAGCTCGCGGCCGATGGGCGTGTAATCTTCGCGCCGATAAGGCCCGCCGTAAGTCACGATGCGCAGCCGGTCGTCCTGCGCGTCATACTGAGCTAACGCCAAACGATCGAATGGAACGATCCGGCGCACGGCATCGGCGATCGCCGTCCAAAGCGCGTCGCGCGAGAGCTTGGTAGTTACGGCGTTGTTAATTTCGAGCAGCATGCGGCGCTGCGCCTCGCTGCGTCTCAGGGAATCTTCGGCCCGGCTGCGCTCCAACTCCGAGCCGGCTCGGGTCGCGAAGATCCGCAAAACCTTGAGCTCCTGAGCGTCGAAAACCCGCGGCTTACTGTCCATAACCACGAGATGACCGAGAACCTGACCACGGTAATCACGCAAGGGAACTCCCGCGTAGCTCTCTGCGCCCAGTCTGATGAGATCCTTGTCGGTGGGGAACAACGCTTGTAGCCGTTCCGGGTAGCAGCAGATATTGCCTTCGATGACCTTCTCACACGGCGTACCGCGCAGCGGATACTCAACATCTTGAGCGAATCCAGTGCCGTCCCAAAAAGCCAGCGCTCGGACTTTGGTTTGCTCTTCCCGCTCGGCACATTCACTGACGAAGGCATAGCGTACGGCGAGAGCCTGGGCCAAATGTTTGGCCAAAGAGCGGAAGAATTCGTCTCCCGTAGTGCCGGCGATGCCTTCGGTGACATCGACCATTGGCTGAATGTCCGCAGGAACTTCCATGCAATCGTCACGCGGCGCGGGCATCGCCGAGCCGTGCCTTATTTGATCAGCAAACCGGTACTCAAGTTAATATCTGGTACTGCGAAATATCGCAATCATTGCGAAATACCGCAACGAAATGCCGCGTTTCATACCCTGCTGCTATTGAATCATTGAAAGTTTCAAAACTTACCGATCTGGCATGGGTGGTGCTCAGTAGTTCTCCAAGATCTATCGTGAGGAGCCATGCTGCGCATTACCGAAAATCTGGAGAACGGCAAGACGGTGCGATTGCGGCTCGACGGCACCATCTCACTAGAAACCTTCGATGAGCTTGCTCAAATTTGCGCCCGCGAGCAGCAGTGCAACCGCCAGACGATTATCGTCGACATGGCCGGCGTGACCTTCATGAACGACGGAGCCGCGAAAAAACTCGCGCGCCTGCGTTGCGACTCGTTGCGCATCATTAACTGTTCGCCATTCATCGCTGCCCTTCTGAACATCGTGGAAGATCGGGATTGATCTTGACGCCAATTTGGCAGGTCCGCAGCCAAGGAGATTTTATGTTAACTCCACAAAGCTCAACGGCAGCCATTCCGCAAACGACGCTGTGCCAAACCGTTGAAGAGAGCGAAATCGCCGTCACGGCCTCGGCTCGCGCTCTGCCGCGGAGGCACAAGCCGGGACAAAAGGACAGCCAGCTTATCGAGCGACTCAAAGCCGGCGATCAGGCGGCGCTCGAAGCAATTTTCAATCTCTATGGTAAAAAGCTTTACGGCGTGGCGCAGCGCATCCTCGGCGAGGCGGCCGACACCGAAGAGGTCATCCAGGATGTTTTCTGGACAGTCTACCGCAAGGCAAAGTCCTTCAAAGGCGACGCGCAATTTTCAACCTGGCTCTATCGCCTGACGGTCAATGCGGCGCTCGGACGCGTGCGCCGCAGCAAGAAAAAAAAGGAAATTGAATACGGGGCGTTTTTGCCCAAGTTTCAGAAAGACGGACACCATCTGGTGCGGCCAGTAGCGGATTGGTCCGACACGCTTGATGAAAAATACGCCCGACGCGAGCTCCATGCTCTCCTCGGAAGAGCTCTTGACCAGTTAAAACCGGTCGACAAGAGCGTTGTCGTCCTCAGCGACCTCGAGGGTCTTTCCGATAAGGAAACCGCCGCCGCGCTGGGACTCACGGTCGCGGCAGTGAAAACCAGATTGCACCGCGCGCGCTTGTTCTTGCGTGGTAGCCTCGCCGTAGAGCTTGGATACTCGGCCTCCTAACTGAAGGATCGACAACATGGCGAAAGGAAAACCGGCGTCGGCGGCGCGTAAAAGTGACTCTTGCAAAAAAATCACCGATCTGATTTGCAATTACTTGGCCGATCGTCTTAGTCCGACCGTAAAACGTGAATTCGAGCGGCATTTAAGACTTTGCTCGGACTGTATGAACTTTTTGAACACCTACAAGAAAATCGTCTCGCTCACCGGAGCTCTGAGCGCCGGTGAGTTGCCGGCCACAGTTCGCGCTAATGTACTCGCTTTCTTGCGGCGAAAAGCGCATCCCATCGCAACGTTGTTTTTCTATTGGGCAATCCAAACGTGAGGGAATCGCTGGTTTATGCTGATATACCGAGCAACTATCGCCTCTCACCGCACGTCTAAAGGGGAAATATCGTCAGAAATCCGTTTTCGGGGATCGCGATTATAAGTAGAGAAAGTAGAGCAAAGGGAGGAGCACGCTATGAATACTTGGGAATCGGTTTTCAGTCAGAGCCCGGTTAACAAAGGGTATTACAATGGTGAGAAATTACCGCAAGCTCATTGGGATTGGCCGAAACGGACCTGGTTCCAGGCGCGGCTCAACCTGGTTAGAGAAAACGATCGGCCAAAGCCGCTCAAAACCAGCATTAAATTGCGCAGTGTCGGCCAAATGCGCCCCATGTAAGTTGATTGGGAAAGCAATCATCGCTTAACCCTTGCGTGGCGCACGCCGGCGGCGGCGCTGTGCCACGCCGGCGCAGCCTCGCTGGTGCCTCTAGGTTGTCACCGCGGATGTCTTA